>JALZHV010000032.1 GCA_030860625.1 Actinomycetota bacterium | reverse complement strand
GTCCCCGGGACCGAAGAAGTCGATAAGTGCGCGACGGGCGCCGTTGTCAGCCCAGATCGGATACTCGGTCTCCGATTCCTCTTTGCCGAGCTTTGTGGCGTGATCCAGGAGCTTCGCCAGGTAATCCTTGTAGTCGAGAGAGCCCTGTCGCCGTTCCTCGAGAATCGCGTCGAGCAGCTCGGACATCTGGTCGTAGTACTTCGGGTTCAGAGGTCGTTCGTCGACGATCACCGTGCGGATGTTGTTGGCGATCGTCTCGGCGACGGCTTCGGGGTCTTCCTTGATCCCCTTCGGCAGCTTGTCCATCGCTCCCGCGCCGAGCTTCACGATGAGCTCGATGAGGCCCGCGTCGCCGAAGTCAGCGATGACTTCCGACGGATCGGCACTGATGTAGGTGTCGAGCAGACGACGCATGCCTGCCTCGTACTGCTTGAAGTCCACGTCCTCCCCGGCGCCGAGCTTCACCTCGGCACGAACATTCGCGTAGTGGGCCACCTCGGCGCCGATCGCGGCGGCATCGGCATCGGAGTACCCCGCCGCCCCTATCTCGTTGGCAAGGTTCGCGTACGCCCGGGTCACACGGGCGACCGATTTGTACAGCTCAACCCGCTTCGGCTCATTGGCCTTGAGCTGCTCGGCGTTTCCCTGTTCGGCAGCGCAGAAGTAGCGCTGGTACTGGAGCGTGTTCTTCGGTGGCTCGACGGGCTCGCAGAGCGCACGGATCAGCTCCAGAGCTTCGTCCAGGTCCTCGCGTGCCATCTCGAGTCGGTCCGTGAGCAGACCTTCGATGTCCTTCTCCTCGTAACCCTCGAGTGCGCCGCCCGTGTAATCGGTGATTACCGACTCGAGAGAATTGAAGAGGTCGCGGTAGTCGACGACGTAGCCGTAGTCCTTGTCCTCTCCGTCGAGCCGGTTGACACGGCAGATGGCCTGGAAGAGGCCGTGATCCTGCATTTTCTTGTCGATGTAGAGATAGGTGGCGCTGGGGGCGTCGAAGCCGGTGAGCAGCTTGTCGACGACGATGAGGAGCCGCATCTGACCCGGGTTGTTGACGAACTTCTCCTTGACCTGCTTCTCGAAGAGGTCGACTTTCTTGACGGCGGTGTCAGCGGGCTCATCGAAGTGGTCGGCCAGCATCTGCCGGTAGATCTCGTACTGGCGCAGCCGCTCGGTCGCACCCTCGCCGGAATCCTCCTTGGCGATGTCCCCCGCCTGCGGGTCATACGAGGTGACGATCGCGCACTTGCCCTTGAAGCCCGCCTGGCAGAACAGGTCGTAGAACTTGCAGGCCTGATAGATGCTCGAGCCGACGAGGATCGCGTTGCCGCGGCCGTCCATCAGCCGTGGCTTAGTCGCCATGTCGAAGAGGATGTCGTCGATGATCTGGCGGGCGCGAGGCTCGGCGCTGACGACTTTTTTCATCGTCCCCCAGCGCTTCTTCAGCTCTGCCTTGGAGAGGTCCGTCATCCCCTTGGTCTTGGCCTCAAACCAGGCGTCGACTTTGGCCGGCGACGTGAGCTCCTGGTCGATCGTCCGCGCCTCGTAGCGCAGGTCGAGCACGGCGCCGTCTTCGACGGCCTCGTCGAACTTGTAGGTGTGGATGAACGAGCCGAAGGCCTCGATGCTCGTTTCCTTGTCGCGCTTCAACAGCGGCGTGCCGGTGAAGCCGATGAACATCGCCTCCGGCAGCAGCTGCTTCATCGCCGCGTGCATCTTTCCCGACTGGGTACGGTGGGCCTCGTCGACGAAGACGAACAAGTTCCCCTTGGCCCGGAAGTCGGTCGGCAGCTTTGCGCGCAGCTCGGCGATGAAGTCGGCCTCCGCCTCGTCGCGGCGCTGCTCATCCTCTGAGCCTCGGAACTTGTGAATCAGGGAGCAGATCAGCCACGGTTCGCTCTGGTTCAGAGTGGCCAGCAAATCGGCGCCGCTGGTCGTGCGGTAGATCTGCTCGCCGACGCCGTTGAAAACGCCCTCGATCTGTTCGTCCAGCTCGGTCCGGTCGGTGATCAGGAGCACGCGCGCGTCCTTCTGGCTCTCCCGGATCCACTTGGCGAGCCAGACCATCGTCAGGGACTTGCCCGAGCCCTGGGTGTGCCAGATGATGCCGCCCTCGCGCTTGGCGATCCGCTCCTGCGCGGCCTTGACCCCGGAGTACTGGTTGTGGCGACACACCTTCTTGGTGCCGCTATCGAAAACCATGAAGTCGTGGACGATCTCCAGCAGACGCTCCTTTGAGCACAGCTGCGTCAAGGCTCGATCGAGTGGCTCCTCGATCTCGCCGTCCTCCTTCCAGGCCAGCCAGTACTTCTCCGGCGTGTCGATCACCGCGTAGCGCAGACCCTCGACGTCATTGCCGGCCATCGTCAGCTGAACGGTCGTGAAGAAGGGACGGATGAACTCCGGCTTCTGGTTGCCGATCGTCTGCCGAATGCCCTCTGACACGGCAACCTTCGAGCGCTTGAGCTCGATTACGCCGAGAGCAATACCGTTGACGTAGAGCACGAGGTCAGGGCGCTTCGTGTGCTGCCCGAACACCGTTACCTCCTCGGCCACGGCGAAGTGGTTGCGCTCGGGGTTCTCCCAGTCGATCAACCAGACCGTCTCGTTTACGTGACCGGCCTCGGGCTTCACCTTCACCCCATAGCGAAGCAGGCGGTAGACATCTTGATTGGCCTCGTAGAGATCGCGACTGCCACCCAGAGAAGCGTCGCTCTTCAGCCGGTCCACCGCCTTGCTGATATGGACTGGGCGGTAGCCGCGCCTTTTGAGGTTCGATTCGAGCATCTGCAGCTCGACGTTAGAGTTGCCGTCGCGATATGCCCAGTTGCCTAAGTAGTCGTAGTCCAAGTCCTCGCGGAACAACCCAACCACACGATCCTGCGCTTGACGCTCAATCTGGCCTACGTTGCTCATGCCCTGGCTTTCACTACGGGTAAGCACGTGCGGTTGGTAAGCAGCTCGTGCATCATGCCCTGCTTGATGCCTTGAGTCTTTGACAGGCGACCGCGAAGAGTCGCGATCTCACGGTCAGCATCAGTAATGACCCTAGCGATGGCATCTTGCTCTGCAGGCGGCGGGAGGCTTACCTCGATCGCGGCCAAAGCATGGCTATAGATGTGCACTACCGCATCTCCTTGGCCGGCCCGCGCCTTCTGGCTGACCACATCGGGCGTATTGAGCAGCAACGCCAGAAAGATCGGATGGAACTGGCCGCCGCGCAGCACGATGATGTCTCCGCCGGCGACCGCGGGGGTCGGTCCGAGGTAGGCGACGCACTTCCCGATCTCCTCGCGGGTCTCTCCCGAACCGGCGAGCAGCAAGTCGCCGACCCTCAGGGGAAGCGCCTTCAGCGCGACCTCGGGCGTCACGAAGGATCGGGCCTCGGAGGTGTAGTCCTCGAAAGCGGTGTACAGCTCGCCGTAGCGAATGCACCTCACGCCTGCGCCTCGAACGTCTCCCCGCGTGACGCCTCGACCCTTCAGAAAGACCCCGACGTCCCCCAGCTGCGTACGTGCCCAAGAGCCGGTAAATCCGGGGAGGCGGGTCTTCCCGGTGAGAAGCTGCTCCACGATGCCCCGCCTGATCGCCTGCTTCTTGACGATCAGGCGCTCCAGGGCAGAGATCAGGTCATCCGCGGCGCATAATGACTCGGCAATTCGACCCTGGCGCTCGAGCGGTGGGAGATCGAGCTCCACGTCCAGGAACTTGGTCTTCGCGATGTTGTAGCGCGTGGCGCCCTGAGCAAGGGAGGAAACCAGCGCTCTCCCAGCCGCAGAGCGAAAGAAGTACGCAAGGTAGGTCGGATCGACCGCGGAGTCCGCTCGCAGGCGAAAGCCGAAGCAGAAGCTGTTGAGGTAGGTGCTCTCGCTCGGCTCGAAGTCCACCACAGCCGAGAGCGCCACCTCCTCGGGGACCTCCGACGAGCCGTTGAACAGCAGGTCGCCGCGGAGGACGCGGTTCTGCCGCTCCCCCCTCGCGACGTGGACCCGCGCCAGGTGACGTCCCCGCAGGCGGGTGTTGTTGATGACCTCGAGAAAGGTGACGAAAGACGCGTTCCCGCGCCCGAAGTCAGCTTTCGTCTTCCCGATGAGGCCGCCGTAGGCGCTGCCGACGTCTTTGAGCCGGACGCTCGGACTCATCGCTCGATCCCCATCTCCACGAGGTGGTCGCTGACCCGGGCCTGAAGCCGCTCTAACTCACTAGTCAGCGCGCCGGCCGTCTCAGCGTAGCGCTCGCCGAGCTGCTCGATGCGGGCGACGAGCGTCAGCGTCAGCGAGTTGACCTCGTCGGCGATCCGGCCGCGGATGGTCTCCGCCCACTTGTCGTCGAGCACCAGTTCCCGCACTTCGGCCTCGGTCAGCTCACCGTACTTTTCGAGCGTGGCGCGGTCGAGCGCCGCCTGGGCCTCCTTTGCGGCCTTCTTCGCCGCCGCCTCGGCCTTGAGCAGCTTCAGAGCGGCCTCGAAGCACTCGATCGTCTCCTCGTCGCCGGCGGCCTTCGCGTTCTTGAGCCCGGCGTTCACGGCTTTCTGCGTGAGCTTGCCTTTGTCGCTGACGGCGTCGGCCAGCAGTCCTTCATCGCCGCTGTGCTCAGTGACGTATTCCTCGAGCCTCTGCGTGGCGGCTTCGAACTTGGTCTGGAGCTCGTCGACCTCCGCCTGCTCGTCCGCGAGGTAGCGGGCGACGACGAACTCGGGCGGGACGAGGTCCATCTTGTACTTGGTCGCCTTCTTGCTGCTTCCGATCACGAGGTCGGGCTCCTCAGAGAGCTTGCGGCCTTTGTCTTCGATCGCCAAGCGTGGCCTCGCCGCCTCGACCCAGCCCACGTGCATGACGAGGAAGACATCGTCGTGCATGACACTGTGCCAGTAGGTCATCAACTGCTCGTAGACGTCGTATTCGTCGAGCAGGGGAGTCGGTTTAAAGCGGGCAAGAAGGTCCTCGCCGATCGCTGCGACGAGGTCGTTGGGTTTGGTGTCCTTGTCGATTGCCGCCAGGCGGGATCGGTGCTCCGCGAACCACTGGTCCGCGAGCGCATGCGCCTCTCGGGCGAAACTCTGGAACTTCGGTGAGTCGAGGATCGTCTGCTGTACCTCGGCCACGTCGACGGCAAGGTCGAAGTAGCCGGCTCGGTTGGGCTTGAACAGCTGCGCGCGCAGCCCGGGGAACGCGTCCCAGTAGTCGCTGAGCGCATCGATGTCGCGCTCGGGGATGCCGCCGTGGAGGTGGGCGTGCAAGTCCTGGATGTCCTCCGGCTCGGAGGAGTCGACGTAGCGGGGGATGTTGAGGTTGAAGTCGTTCCGGGGGTCGGCGATCTCGCTCAGCGGCACCAACCGGGCGTAACGCTCGACTTCGCTCTGCTTGGTGAAGACGTCGACGATCTTGTGGATGTCCTGGCTGCGAAGCCGGTTCTTGGCTCCATCCTTGACGTAACCCCTGGAGGCGTCGACCATGAACACCCCGGTGCGGGCCTGGGCGTTCTCCTTGTCGAGGACAACGACGCAGGCAGGGATGCCGGTGCCGTAAAAGAGGTTCGGCGGCAGTCCGATCACGCCCTTGACGTAGCCGCGCTGGAGGAGCGCCTTGCGGATCGTCGCCTCGGCATTGCCGCGGAACAGCACCCCGTGGGGGAGGATTACCGCGGCCTTGCCGGTGCTCTTGAGCGACTTCAGCGCGTGCAGCAGGAAGGCGTAGTCGCCGTTCTTGGCCGGCGGCGTACCGAACTCGAAGCGGCCGTAGGCGTGCTCGAGCCCGTTACTCCACGACTTCAACGAGAACGGCGGGTTCATCACCACGAAGTCGAAGGTTTCGAGCTGAGCGCCTTTCGTGAACTTCGGGTTGGTGATGGTGTCGCCCTTGCGGATGTCAGCGATCTCGTTGTCGTGGAGGAACATGTTCATCTTCGCCAGCGCCCAGGTGGCGTTGTCCTTCTCCTGGCCGTAGATCGTCACCCCGTTGGGCGCCTCCGCCGCAGCCTTCAGCAGCAGTGAGCCTGACCCGCAGGCGGGGTCGTAGACGGTGTCGTCCTGACGAGTGTCCGCGTTGATGCCGACAACCTTGGCCAGGATTCGAGAGACCTCGGCGGGCGTATAGAACTGTCCCTTGCTCTTGCCCGACTCGGTGGCAAAGTGCCGCATCAGGTACTCGTAGGCATCGCCAAGAAGATCGTCGCCTTCGGCCCTGCTCCCGCGGAAGTCGAGGTCGTCGAAGATGGCGACCAGCTTGGAGAGTCGATCCTGCATCTCCTTGCCGTTGCCGAGCTTCTCCGGGTCGTTGAAGTCAGCTAGGTCGATCACCTTCTGCAGACCGTTAGCGGCGGCGAGCTTGGCGATGATCTTGTTGATCTTGTCGCCGATCTCCTTGTCTCCCTTGAGGGCGACCATGTCCTCGAAGGAGCCGCCGGGAGGCACCTCGATCAGGCTGTCGGGATCGGCTTTCTGCTTGTCCGAGACGTATTTGACGAACAGCAGCGTGAGGATGTAGTCCTTGTACTGGGAGGCATCCATCCCCCCGCGAAGCTCGTCGCAGCTTTTCCAGAGCGAGCTGTAGAGGTCGGACTTGCGGAGCTTCATGGCCGCCGCGACGATAACGATCGTCGCGGGTCGAAATCAGAGCTCGTCCAGGCCTCTTGGCTGAGGCGCTGCCTAGCGAACGGAGAAGGTGCTCACTTCACCGCTCGGGACCCGGGAGGGGGATGTCGCCCTTAGAGGTCAATTCAGCTAGATCGCTCACCAAGTCAGGGGTTGCGAGTGCGTCGCGCGCGGCGCCGGAGACCAATCTGCAGCCACCAAGGGTGATCGTCACCGGGACGACCCGTCGCTGATAGCCGAAGTAGGCGGTCACGTATCCACGCTCGCTCTCGCACCGGCGGGAGAGGGGCGGAAGAGGGAGTCGATTGAACCTCCTCGCAAAGCTGCGGGCTACGGCCTTAGATGGATACATCCGCGCCGGCGCCAAGCGCATCTCACCGTCTCGCATGTAATAGCGACACAGCTGCATGTAGAGCGGGCTTGGGGGTACCACCCTTCCCTCTGGAGTTGCTTCCGCCTGATGAACCCGGGCACGCATATTGGAAGCTTCAAAGGGACAACTGTTCTGAGGGGTCGCTGCAAAGGGCGCGCGCAGACTCCCATCGGCCTCTGAAGTCGCAAGCAAGAACGTGCAGAGGAGAAGTGCGGAGATAGCGAGGGGCAACAGCTTCGGGATGAATCGTTGACTTTGCATGCCTAGGGAACGCCCTAAGTAGAAAGTTGATGCTGTCTACGACTCAAACAAGCGTCGGCCGCCTTGACGTCTGCCGCATCGGCCGGATGAATGTAGGCAACTACTTTCGCCGCTTTTTCTGGATTTTGCGTGAGTTGGGACAGTGAGATCTGAAAGCCCTTTCGAACGACGTAGTAGACCTTCCAGCCACCGTTGAGGGAGCTTTCGTAGGAGCCGACGCTCAGCGTTCGTGACTCATCCAGTCCGTGCTCGTCTTTAACGCCGTAGCCGTAGTCGACTGCGAATTCCAGATCGGTTGCGTCGGTGGTTATCTCCGCACCCGCCGCCTCCAGGCAGTCGGCGATTTCGGAGGTCGGGCCGGAGGCGCTCTCTCCGCATGCCGAAAGCGCCGCGACCAACAGGAGCAGGCCGGCTGCTGACAACAACCTTCGCTTCATCTCCGCCAATCTATCCGCTGAAGCTAGCTAGCGGCGGTGCGCAGCGAACCGAGCCAGGGCGGCTCCGCCCCGATCAAACCCTCCAGCTCCTCCGCGTCCGCCAGGTACCGCTCCGCCAGCTGCCGCCGCAGATCGTCTGAGATCTCCGTTCCCTGCTGGTCGGGTTCGGTGTTCCAGAGGTGGCGGAGCCACCAGGCGAAGCCGCGGCGGGTGTTCTCGTCTTCGGGGAGGAGGCCGCGGCGGGTCATCTCGGCTTGGAGTTCGTCGAGGGCCTCTTGGGGGACCCGCTGGCGCATGCCGCCTTGGTGGACGCGGGGGGTGCCGGGGTCATGGGTGGGGTCGACGCCGATGTGCTCGAAGACCTGGCGGTAGAGGGTCGCGGGGTCGCGGTCGAGGTCGGCGGTGAAGAAGACGCGGATCTGGTCTTTGGGGAAGGCCTCGTAGTAGCGGCGGAGGATGCGGCCGTAGTCGCTCGCCCGGACCAGGGGGATCTTGTCGATGCCGCCGCGCTTGGCGGCGACGCGGGCGATGAACTCGTCGAAGCTCTCGTCGGGGGCGTTGGGGCTGACCTTCTTCATCCGGCGGAACTGGGAGACGCCACGCTCGATCGGGTCGCGCAGCAAGGCGATCAGCCGCACCTCGGGGCAGGTGGCGCGGATCCGCTCGACGGTCGTCTGCAGCGCATGCGGGTTGGGCGACATCAGCTGCGGCGTCACCGTCCCGATCGCCTCCTCGTCGCGCAGGTCCGGGAAGGTGCGCCTTATGTAGTGCTCGAGGCCGCGCTCGTAGCGCTCGTCGGAGCTGAAGAACTCGCGCTCCTTGTCGGAGGGGACGCGGATTTCCGGGTGCGAGTCGAGCGCCCGCCAGAGGCTGGTCGTGCCGCACCGGTTGGCGCCGATGCCGAGGAAGTCGAAGGGGCGGACGTCGGCCAAAGCGGAGCGAGTGTAGGCATAATCGCCCGGTCGCCCGTGGGCGGCGCCAATGAGCGAGCTCAAGGCCATCAAGAGGACGCCGGCGGGAGTTGCCCTCCTCGCCGTGCTCGCGCTGCTCGCCGGGTGCGGTTCCTCCGGGGACTCGACCACCGGGGCGTCCGGCGGCGACACCACCGCCGCCTCCGGGAAGAAGCGGAAGCAGGGAAAGAAGGATGCGAAGAAGCCGGGCAACGAGCCCTGCACGCCGCGGCGCGAGGCGGGGAAGATCAAGGACCCGCCGCGACGGGTCGAGGAAGGGGAGCCGGCCCCGTTCGAGATCGGCAAAACGAAGCTGAAACTGGAAGTTCTGGATGTCGCCTTCCCGAAGGCGATCCCGATCGTCTTCGGGGAACGACCCGCGTTCAAGGCCCCGGAGGGATCGATGCTGGTGGCCGTCTTCTACGGGCTCGTCAACTACGGCCCCGGCAGAGTGAAGCCGTCGGAGCACCTGAACAGCCACCTGCTCCTGCGCGCCGCGGGGAAGCAGTACCCCTACGCGGCGGAACTGCCCTGCGGCATCCCGATCACGGCCTCCTGGGCGCTTTCCCAGGACGGGGACAACCCGGCAGAACCGCTCGTGCCGCGCAGCTCCACGGGGACCGCGGTCGTCTTCATCGTCCCCAAGCAGGAGCCGGGGACGAACCTCTCGCTGGTGGTCCCCGGGCAGGTCGGGATCGGCCTGCGGCCGCCCGCCTGATGGCGAGCGCCTCCCCCTGCCCGATCTGCGGCTCGACTGAGCGGCGCGACGCGCTGGGGCGTGAGGCGGCGCTGTGCGAGGGGTGCGGGGCGCTGGAGCGCCACCGGGC
>JALZHV010000031.1 GCA_030860625.1 Actinomycetota bacterium | reverse complement strand
CGACCGAGGGGTGCGAGGGCACGAACGGGTGCCCGTCGCCGGCGTGGCCGAGCGCTTCCTTGCGGATCGCCGCGACCGCCTCGTCGGAGAGCTGGCGGCGGAAGCCCTTGCCGGCCAGCCGCTCGCCTCGAGCGTCGAGCACCGCCACGGTCCCGCCCACCGCCGAGGCGACGGTGGCGGCGATTTCCTCCAGGCCGCGCTCCTCCAGGACCAGCCGCTCGAGCCGCCGCTGCACCGCGATCCCCCGCTGCAGCACCTCGTACTGCTCGTTGACCAGGCGCGCGAACGCTTTCTCGGTGATCGCGATGAACGGGACCGAGTAGGGCACCTCGAACAGCGGGAAGTCCCGCTTCTCGGCCTCGTCGACCAGCGCCTTCGGCAGCGACTTGTGGCCGAAGCCGGTGCCGAACCCGAGCCCCGCGAGGTTGCTGTCGGCGAGGAGGCGGACGAAGGAACGCTGCTTGGCGGCGCTGTCGAGCAGCATCCCCGTGGTCAGCATCAGCTCGCCGCCCGACAGCCACGGCGTCGGGTCCTCGAGCTCGGAGATGTGGACCCAGCGGACCGGCGCCGCGGCGGCGTCCGCCCCGGCCGCCGGCTCGAGGTCGAGCTCGTCGAGCAGGCTCTGGACGGTGAGCACGATCTGCCCCTAACGCCTCGCCATTTAGCCGACCACCTGGTCCCAGGCCTCGGTGAGGACGGCGCGGAGGACGTCGTGGATCTCTTCGAACTGCTCGGTGTCGGAGATCAGCGGCGGCGCCAGCTGCACGACCGGGTCGCCGCGATCGTCGGCGCGGCAGATCAGCCCGCGCTTGTAGAGCTCGCCGGAGAGGAAGCCGCGCAGGAGCTTCTCGGACTCCTCCTCGTCGAAGCTCTCTTTCGTCTCCTTGTCTTTGACCAGCTCGACCGCGTGGAAGAAGCCGGCGCCGCGCACGTCGCCGACGATCGGCAGGTCGTGCAGCGTCTCCAGCATCCCGCGGAACTCGCCCTCCTTGCGCAGCACGTGCCCGCAGAGGTCCTCGCGCTCGTAGACGTCGAGGTTGGCCATCGCGATCGCCGCCGCGATCGGGTGCCCGGCGAAGGTGAAGCCGTGGGCGAAGGAGGCGTTGCCCTCCATGAACGGCTCGGCGACCTTGTCGGAGGCGATGACGCCGCCCATCGGCGCGTAGGCCGAGGTCAGCGCCTTGGCGACGGTGATCAGGTCCGGCTGGTAGTCGAAGCGTTCGCAGCCGAAGTAGTGGCCGAGGCGGCCCCAGGCGCAGATCACCTCATCGGAGATCATCAGCACGTCGTACTTGTCACAGATCTCCCGCACCCGCTGGAAGTAGCCGTCGGGCGGGACGAAGCAGCCGCCCGCGTTCTGGACCGGCTCGAGGATCACCGCGGCGACCGTCTCCGGCCCCTCGAAGACGATCCGCTCCTCGATCGCGTCGGCGACCCAGAGTTCGTCCCGGTCCTCGGGGAAGCGGTAGATGTTCGTGTTCGGGACGTGGCAGCCGCCCGGGGTGAGCGGTTCGAACTGCGTGCGCAGCTCGGTGATGCCGGTCGCCGAGAGCGCCCCGAGAGAGGTGCCGTGGTAGGCGACCTCGCGGGCGATGAATTTGTGCTTCTGGCCTTTGCCGTGCATGCGGTGGTAGTTCCGCGCCAGCTTCAGCGCCGACTCGACCGCCTCCGAGCCGCCGGAGGTGAAGAAGACGCGGTTGAGGTCCCCCGGGGCGAGGTCGGCGATCCGTGCCGCCAGTTCGATCGCCCGCGGGTGGGCGTAGCTCCAGAGCGTGTAGAAGTCGAGCTCTTCGACCTGACGGGCGGCCGCCTCGCCGTACTCGGTGCGGCCGTGGCCGGCGTTGACGCAGAACAGGCCCGAGAGCCCGTCCAGGTAGCGGTTGCCGCGGTCGTCATAGACGTAGCAGCCGTCGGCGCGGGTGATCAGTGGAATCTCGTGATCGGGGCCGTAGGAGCCCATCCGCGAGAAGTGCATCCACAGGTGACGTCGCGCCAACTGCTGAAGATCGGTTCCTGCTGGGGCCTGCGACGCAGTGGCCATTGCGTCCTCCTCCTGGGATTGCGACGTTATGGACAAAGCTAGACCCCGCTTGCAACATTCGCAAGTGGTCTTTGGGTCAAGGACTGGGGTTCTGCTTGTACATCGCGTACAAGTGCCTCCTGTGCTTTTAGGACATTCGCCCCTTGCGCCGTTTTCCACGGGGGCTTACGGTCGCTTTGGTAGATACCCGCGCGTGCGGGTAGGTGGCTCCACCACTACGAGGAGGCCTTGGGAACAACCGATGGACGTCAGCGGCGAGACCACTAGCGTCGAGCTCCGAAGCGTGACCAAGCGCTTCGGCGAGCTGGTTGCCGTCGACGACCTCAGCCTGGAGCTGGCGCGGGGCGAGTTCTTCACCTTGCTGGGGCCGAGCGGCTGCGGCAAGACGACGACGCTGCGGATGATCGCCGGGTTCGAGCGCCCCGACGAGGGCGAAGTGCGGATCGAGGGCGAGGACGTGGCGCAGCTGCCGCCGCACAAGCGCCCGACCAACACCGTCTTTCAGAGCTACGCGCTCTTCCCCCACTTGAGCGTCGAGGCCAACGTCGCCTTCGGGCTGAAGCGCAAGAAGGTCGCCAAGGGGGAGATCGCCGAGCGGGTGCGGGCCGAGCTCGAGCGGGTCGGCCTCGCCGGCGAGGCGAAGCGCAAGCCCTCGCAGCTCTCTGGCGGGATGCAGCAGCGGGTGGCGCTGGCGCGGGCGCTCGTCAACCTGCCGAAGGTCCTGCTCCTCGACGAGCCGCTCGGGGCGCTGGACCTGAAACTGCGCAAGGGACTGCAGGTCGAGCTGAAGCGGATCCAGCGCGAGGTCGGGATCACCTTCGTCTACGTCACCCACGACCAGGAGGAGGCGCTGACGATGAGCGACCGGATCGCGGTGATGAACCGCGGCCGGATCGAGCAGGTCGCGCCGCCCGAGGACGTCTACGAGCGCCCCGCCACCACCTTCGTCGCCGGCTTCATCGGCGTCTCTAACCTGATGCCGGCGACCGTCGTCAGCAGCGGCCGGGTGCGGCTGCAGAGCGGGCCGGAAGTCACGACCGCGACCGAGGGCCTGGCGAGGGGCGAGCGCTGCGCCGCGGTGGTGCGGCCGGAGAAGCTGTGCGTGGCGCCGCTCGGCGAAGGGCAGCCCGCCGCCAACGGCACGCCGCGGGTCGAGGGCGTGGTCGAGAGCTCCCTGTACCTGGGGACGGCGACGCAGGTCGTCGTCGGGCTCGAAGAAGGGGTGCGGATGACCGTCCTCGTCCCCAACGCGAGCGAGGCCGAGCGCCAGCGCCTGCCGGGCGGCGGCGCCCGGGTGGAGCTGAGCTGGGAGCCCGAGCACATGCACGTCGTACGAGAGTCACCAGTCGATGGATCCGCCGGGAACGGGGGCGTCGCAAGCGGCGCCGAGGACCCGGATGTCGAGGCACTACAGAGAGGGTGAGTCGAATTGGCAACGGACAGAGTGAGACCAGATAAGGCGTGGGGGCGCGTGGTCGCGGCGGTCGCCGTGCTGGCCCTGGCGCTCGGCCTCGCGGCCTGCGGCGGCGGTGGCGGAGGCGGCGGTGACAGCAGCGAAGCCGAGACCGCCAAAGCCGGCCCGGTCAAAGGCGAGCTGACGATCTCCAACTGGCCGGGCTACATCGACCCGGGCGAAAACGGCGAAGAAGGCACCATCGCCGAATTCGAAAAAGAGACCGGCGTCAAAGTCAAATACATCGAGGACGTCAACGACAACGAAGAATTCGAAGGCAAGATGCGGCCGCAGCTCGAACAGGGCGATTCCGGGGGCCGCAGCATCTTCGTCGTCACCGACTGGATGGCGAAACAGATGTACGACGAAGGCTTCCTGCAGGAGATCAACCCCGATGACCTGCCGACCGTGTTCGAAAACATGGCCTCGAACCTGCGGGATCCCTCCTTCGACCCGGGCCGGAAATTCTCGATTCCGTGGCAGAGCGGGATGACCGGGATCTGGGTCGACAAATCGAAGGCGCCGGAGATCAAATCGATCAACGACCTCTTCGACCCCAAATACAAGGGCAAAGTGACGATGCTGAGCGAGATGCGCGACACCGTCGCCCTGGTGATGAAGGCCGAAGGCGTCGATCCGGCGGAGGCGAGCAACGAGGACTGGCTGAAAGCGATCGACAAAATCGACGCCGCCGCCGACTCCGGCCAGATCCGCCGCTTCACCGGCAACGAGTACAACGAAGACCTGAACGCCGGCAACGTCGTCGCCTCGATCGGCTGGTCGGGCGATGCCTCGATCATCAGCAACAAAAACGCCGAATGGCTGATGCCGACGGAGGGCTGCGTGCTGTGGTCGGACAACATGGTGATCCCGGTCGGCGCTCCGAACACGGCCGCGGCGCTGGGCTGGATGGAGTTCGTCTACGAGCCCGAGGTGGCGGTCGAGCTGGCCGAATACATCACCTACGTCTCCCCGGTGGAAGGGATCAAAGAGCTGGCCAGCCCCGAACTGGCGAAAAACCCGCTCGTCTTCCCGACTCCGGAGTTCCAGAAAGACTGTTCCACCCAGGTCTCACCGCCTGATATCGAAGAGGTGGAAGAGGCCTGGCAGAACGTGCTGACCGGCTGAGCCGATGAGGAGCCTGAAGCAGCGCTTGGTCCCGTATTGGCTTCTGGGACCAGGCCTGCTCTGGCTCTTCTTCTTCTTTGTCGTGCCCATGTACTTCATGGGCGAACTGGCGCTCTACTCGGGCTCGCTGAGGTCGGGTGGGTTCGAGTTCACTTGGGCCTTCGAGAACTTCCCCGACGCCCTCTCCGGGCACGAGGAGCAGATCCTCCGCTCCTTCTTCTACGCGGGCACGGCGACCGTGCTGGCGCTGCTGATCGGCTACCCGCTCGCCTACGCGATCGCCTTCCGCGCCGGGCGCTTCAAGGTGCTGCTGCTGTTCGCGGTGGTCGCGCCGTTCTTCACCACCTACCTGATCCGCACGATCGCCTGGAAAACGATCCTCAGCGACGACAGCCCGGTGGTGAGCGTGCTGCAGACGCTCTCGCTGACGCCGGGTGACGGGCGGGTGCTGGCGACCTCCGGGGCGGTGATCGCCGGGCTCACCTACAACTTCCTGCCGTTCATGATCCTGCCGCTCTACGCGAACCTGGAGCGGCTCGACCTGCGGCTGGTCGAGGCCGCCAAGGACCTCTACTCCTCCTCGCGCACCGCCTTCCTCAAAGTGACCCTGCCGCTGACGATGCCGGGGATCGTCGCCGGCGTCCTGCTCACCTTCATCCCCGCCTTCGGCGACTACATCAACGCCGAGCTGCTGGGCGGGACCGGGCAGTCGATGATCGGCAACGTGATCCAGTCGCTCTACCTGAACCAGCGCGACTACCCGGAGGCGGCGGCGCTCTCGTTCCTGATGATGGCGCTGATCCTGGCGATCGTCCTCGTCTACATCCGCTTCGCCGGGACCGAGGCGTTCATGGGCGACGAGGACGACGCGGGGGCGGCGAAGTGAGCGCGCCGGCGCGGGCCTGGTCCTGGCTGCGCCGCAACGCGCTGCCGATCTACGCCGGGCTCGCGGTCCTCTACATGCTGATCCCGATCGTCGTCATCGCCGTCTTCTCCTTCGGCGACACGCCGAAAGACAAACTCACCTTCACCCTCGACAACGGCTTCACCTGGGAGTACTGGCGGACGATGTTCGACATCCCGGAACTCAACGACGCCCTCTTCACGAGCCTGCGGCTGGCGGCGTTCACGACCCTGATCGCGACCGCGATCGGCACGGCGATGGCGATCGCCTTGGTCCGGCACCGCTTCGCCGGCAAGCGCCTCGCGAACCTGCTGATCGTGATCCCGATGGCGACGCCGGAGGTCGTGATCGGCGCCTCCCTGCTCTCGATGTTCATCTACTACACGTTCGCCCTCGGCTTCACGACCCTGCTGATCGCCCACGTGATGTTCTCGATCAGCTTCGTCGTCGTAGTAGTGCGCTCCCGCCTGATCGGCTTCGACCGCAACCTCGAGGAGGCCGCGGCCGACCTCGGCGCCAGCCCCCTAACCACCTTCCGCACCGTCACCCTCCCCCTCCTGGCCCCCGGCATCATCTCCGCCGCCCTCCTCGCCTTCGCCCTCTCCATCGACGACTTCGTCATCTCCAACTTCAACTCCGGCACCACCGTCACCTTCCCCCTCTACGTCTACGGCGTCAGCCTCCGCGGCATCCCCGTCCAGGTGAACTCCCTGGCAACCCTCCTCTTCCTCGTCGCCGTCGTCGCTGTAGCCCTGGTCCTCTTCCAGCAACGCCGCGCGGAAAAGATGGCCGCGGTCCGACCCGAGGCGGAACCAAGCGGCCCGATCCCGCTGCCGGGGACTGCGGCGGCGCAGTAGCAGGAGAGCGCTCCCGCAGAAGGGGCTGGGATCGCCACAGCGAAGCATCTCACGTGTCCTCCGCTTTCGACGACGCGCTTGCGATCCGCGAGGCCATCAGAGAGCTCGGATTCGATATCTACGAGCCTCTGACCACGTACCCGGAGGTCATATACACGCGGGAGGAGCTTGAAGCCCTGCTACGTACCGAGCTCACGGGAAGGGCTCTTCCGGGACCTATCCGAACCCGCTCGAAGCTGGCCAAGGAAATGGTCTGTGCAGCCTTAGGGTATCCCGTTCCTTCTTCTTTTCGGCGTGTGCAACCGCGTTTCCCCGGACAAGACTTGGACATATATGTACAACAGCACGACAACCTTCAAATATGGAATGAGGAGTTGAGCCCCACTCGCCGCTATGTAGTAATTCGGACCGACACCACTGACACGGTGACTGGAGTTCGAGTGGCGGAGGGAACCGATCTGGCAGCGTTCGATAAAACCGGCACGTTAACGAGCAAGTACCAGGCAAGCCGTCGTCAGGGCCTTAGCGAAAGCAAGCTCGTTTCCGCCAGTGATACGCCGACCTTCATCCGGGAGCTCTCTCCTGTTGACTGCATCCCCCGCGGCATCATGCAAGAAATGCTCCCCAACGACCTTCCCGTGTATGGCAGGGTACTTACCATAGAAGCTCTCTACGAGAGATTGCTTGGATTGGTTGGAACAACATTCAAGTACGTTTCCAGCGAGAGACTCAGAGGAGAGAAGCTTCACCGCCTTGCATGCGAGGTGATCGGCCTGGGCAGTTACGCAGACACCGGCCGGTTTCCAGATATCCTCTGTCAAGCTGTCGAGGTGAAGGTGCAGATGTCGCCAACGATTGACCTTGGTCTCGTATCGCCTGATAGCGAAGAACCAGCGGTGACCCTATCTTCGCGATTGCGCCACTGCGATGTCCGATATCTGGTTGCCTATGCAACCCGTCATCAGAACAAGCTGAGGATAGATCACATAGTAGTGTCGACCGGCATCCAGTTCTTCCAAGAGTTTCAGCGGTTCGGCGGGTTGGTCCAGAACCGAAAGCTGCAACTACGACTGCCGGCCGACTTCTTTCACTCCGAATAGCTCCGCAACCGCATCATCGAGAGCTGCTTCTGTCACCTTAGCCTCCGATCCGGTTTTACCGACCTTCATGAGGTCGGTCACCATGGTGGTGATGTCACGTAGCTGATCCCGACTGGCTGCCGGAATCGGCAACTCCTCCAGATACTGGGTGATAAAACGTCGCCGGCCCCCGTATAGACGGTTCCCGAAGCAGATGTCGTAATACCGCAATGCAAAGTTCGAATTCGCCACCGCAAGCGCCAGCGCAACGTCCTCTCTTGAAGCGTCACCACAGGAAAGCCAGTAACAGTCCCCGTTGACGATTGATCCAGTCTTATCGAGAAAGAAGCGGGGCCGATCGGAGATGTCCGGCCACACGATCTTCTGCTTCGTCCAGGCATCCGGCTGCTGGGGGACCCAGATCTCGTACCAGCTGCGCCCCGCTTTTCGGACGTATTGACGACCCTCGAGCCGCTCACGATGTTGCTCCAAGTATGCCTTGGCGCGCGGAAACCGCTTTAAATCCACAGGACACCGACGACCATCGCGCACCTCATGGGGATAGAGGATATAGCGCCTGCCGTCAGCGTCATTCCTTGCAACCCACGGTTGAGCCAAGCGATGAGTAAGCAGTGGGTAAATCAGCTCATCCTCAGGCCTATGTTGCGGGGGAAGATCCTCCCAACCAGAACGAATGAAGACGGCATCGGCCGTGGTCTTGACGCCTACTCGAATGGGACCCAGGTCAGCCAAGCACCCGGAGGCACGCTCGCGCACCTGCTTCAGCCACCGGGAGCCACCTGGAGAAGTGAGTCGCCACGGGCGATTGGAGGCGGACTCGGCAAGAACCCCTCGCTCGATTCTGAAATGTCGTTCGTTGACTTGAATATCTCCAACCACTCCTGCTTCGAGCGCGCTGACCACCGACTTCTGCTGGCTCGCCGCACGCTCGGAAGCGTCCTCGTAGACTCGAACGTAAGTTGATCCGTTTCTTCGTCGCGAGGCCTCTCGGCGAGCAACTACGATCGCGGGTAATACAGCAGCTCCAAAGAGCTTGGTGTCGCCAAGATCCCAGAGTTCCTCGATCTCGTAATGCCGCAGGAACAACTCGCGCATCGACTCCCCGCCTTTGGTCAGCAAGAAGCGATTTGAACAGAGAAGTCCGAGGACGCCTCCAGGCCTAATTGCCCGAGTCATAGCTGCTGCAAAGGCGTGGTACAGGTCAACCCTGCCTTTCAGATCGAACTGATCTGCGAGAGATCGGGCTCGCGATCCTCCTAGTGCCTGGGTCCTAACGTAAGGAGGGTTCGAAATGATTGCGTCGCAGCCTCCTTCTCGATTGACGATCTCGTCCCCGCACTCCAAGAAATCCGCACAGTGCAAGGTGACGATCTTCCCCCCCGCGGCTTCGAGTCGGTCTCGCGCGGTGTCGACCGCATCGCCGTCACGATCAACACCAATGAGACGTGGCTCAGGTCGGCCCTGGTTCCTAACCTCTTGCACAAGAGCCAATAGAAGCTCTCCATCTCCGCATGCCGGATCCAGAACGGTTACTGGAGGTTCCTTGACTTGTGCCAAAAGGCGGCGTGCTACGAAGGTGGCGAGATCGGAGGGCGTGTAGTGGACGCCGTTCCTCTTTTGCCAGGCCTTGAGGTTTGATCGCCGATCAGGAACTTCGACCTGGGAGAGAGCCTGCATACGGGTAGCCTAAGGCTCCTGCCGGATCAGACAGCCCCCGAGAAGCCGAATCTGCTCAGCGGCCGATGTGGAAGCCAATCAGCTCGGGGACCCTGGCGACCGCTGACGACACCGACCCTGGGCGGTGACCTCGAAGCTCCGCTTCCTCTTTCTTGAAGATGCCGAGGCGGATTGCCTCGCCGCCGAGCCAGTGGAAGGGCTCGGGGGGGATGCGGGGGGACTTGGCGTCGATGAAGGCGAGGTGGGTGTGGTCGTCGCGGCGGTCGAGGGCTAGGGAGGCGAGGGT
>JALZHV010000319.1 GCA_030860625.1 Actinomycetota bacterium | reverse complement strand
GTCCGAAGCTGCCGAGCAGCTCCGCCCCCCAGATCAGCAACGCCAGCGTCAGCACAGCGGCAGCCAAGCGAGCCGGGGCGCCCTCGAAGTGCGGCAGCAACCATCTCCTCAGCGCTTCTCCCCCCCAGGCCGCGTATCCGACGACGATCAGGATCCAGAGGACGCCGAGCAGGTAGTCGCCGAGGCCGAGCATGCGTCGCTACCGGCCTCGCCGCAGCAGCAGGCGGGACATCTGCTCGAGCTCGGCCACCCGCAGCAGCTTGGCGACGGCGAGGTAGACGGCCAGCCCCGCCGCCAGACCCACGCCCAGCGAGACGATCTGCCCGAGCAGGCCGCGACCCAGCAGCTCGTCGAGCACGTCCCAGACCATCCAGCTCACCGCCGCGAGGCCGGCGGCGGCGATCGCGATCCGGAGCGTCGCCGAGAGCAGGCGGCGCAGCTCGAGGCCGTCGAGGAGGCGGCGCAGGATCACCCCCTGGGCGACGACGCTGAGGCCGGTGGCGATCGCGGTCGAGGCGACGATCCCGGCCACCCCCAGGTGGTACAGCGCCAGCGCGGCGAGAGCCGTGACGATGAGGTTGCCGGCGCCGATCGCCGTCGGCACCCACGGGCGCTGCAAGCTGAAGAAGGTCCGCGTCAGCAGCAGGAAGAGACCGTTGGTCGGCAGCGAGAGGGCGAACCAGAAGAGAGCGGTCGCGACCACCTCGGTTTCGCCCGGGTCGAACTCCCCGCGCTCGTAGACGAGCCGGATCATCGGCTCGGAGAGGACGAGGATCGCCGCCGCCGCGGGCACCAGCACGAAGAGGATCTGCCGCATCCCGTTCGCCATCGTCGCCCGCAGCTCGTGGAATTCCTTGGCGTTGGCGAACCGCGCCAGGGTCGGGAACAGCACGGTCGCGATCGCCACCGAGAAGATCCCCTGCGGCAGCTGGTAGATGCGGAAGGCTTTGTCGATCGCCGCCGGCGCCTGCTCGGAGACGAGGCTGCCGAAGAAGCTGTTGATGATCAGGTTGAAGTTGATCAGGCCGAGGCTGATCGTCACCGGCAGCATCAGCACCAGCACCCGCCGCACCCCCGGGTGGCGCCAGTCGAAGCTGAAGCGGAAGCGGTAGGGCGTGTTGCGCAGGTCCCAGGCCGGGATCAAGAGCTGGACCAGGGTGCCGACGAGGATCCCGATCGCGTAGGCGTAGATCCGGTCCCGCCCCTCGAACATCGGCTCCAGTACGACGAGGACGAGGATGATCGAGAGGTTCCAGAAGAGCGGCGAGATCGCGAAGGCGCCGAAGCGGTCGTAGCTGTTGAGGATGCCGACGACGATGCCGCTGATCCCGAGCAGGACGAGGATCGGGAAGAGGACCTGCGAGAGGGAGACGGTGAGGTCGAGGATCTCCCCCTCGAAGCCGGGCGCGAAGACCGGCATTACCACCGGCGCCAGGAGGACGAAGAGGGCCGTGATCGCCCCCAGCACCATCGTCACCAGCAGCAGCATCGTCGAGGCGAGGCGGAACGCCTCTTTGTAGTCCTTCTTGCCGATCAGTTCGGTGAAGATCGGGACGAAGGCCGGCTGCAGCGCGGCGTCGGCGAAGAGAGCGCGGATCAGGTTCGGGACCTGAAAGGCGATCGTGAAGGCCGACATCGGGCCGCTGATCCCGTAGTAGCCGGCGGCGACGACTTCGCGCCCGAGGCCGACGACCCGCGAGGCGGCGGTGGCGATCGAGAAGAAGGCGGTGGAACGAGCGATCCGGCCGGAGGCGGGCTTGCGGGTGATTTCCTCACCCGGCTCGAACGCCTCCGCCTCCCAGACGGGGACGTCCTCGTTGATCGGCCGCTCGTCCGAATCGGGGGTGTCAGGTGCCCTGGGCGTCTCCAATCTGGTCTCAGTCGCTATAGTCGGCGGCCGCCCGGAGCCGGCAAGGCGCCTGCTCGGGAACTTGACATGGCCAACATAGCCTCACAGAAGAAGCGGATACTGCGCAGCGAGCGCGAGCGGACCGAGAACCGGCTGCTGACGAGCACCGTGAAGACCTACTTCCGGCGGCTCGAAAGCGCGGTCGAGTCCGGCGACGCCGAGACGATCGCCGCCGAGCAGCGCGCGCTGGTCTCGAAGATCGACAAGGCCGTGCAGAAGGGCGCCCTCCACAAGAACACCGGCGCCCGCAAGAAGGCCAAAGCCGCCCGCCTCGCCTCGAGCGCTTCCAGCTAAGCCGCTCCCGCAGCCGCTTTCCGCAGCGCGATCGTCAGCGCCAGCTCGTCGCCGTAGTCGGCGCCGCCGCGGCACCAGAGCTCCAGGTCGGCCAGCGTCTCGGTCGCCAGTCGCAGGTCCCCCAGGCTCGCGTCGCGCAGGCGCGAGACCAGCTGCTTGGCCGCGTAGGGGTGCATCTTCAGCGAGGACTCGACCTGCTTGGGCGGAATCCCCTCGGCCAGCTGCGCGGCGGCGGCGCAGGCGCCGCGCAGGCGCGAGGCGAGCCCGTAGATCAGCCCGGTGACGTTCTCCCCCTGGCCGATCAGCCGCTCGCCGATCCGCAGGGCCGCGGCCGCGTCGCCTTCGATCAGGGCGTCGGAGAGAGACCAGACCGCCGCTTCGGAGGTGTCGGCGATCATCCCTTCGAGGTCGGCGAGGCTCACCTGCCCCTCCTCCCCCGCCCAGAGAGAGAGGCGCTCGAGCTCGTTGCGCAGCCGCACCGGGCCGGCGCCCATCCGCTCGACCAGCAGCCGCGCCGCCGCCGGCTCCAGCCGGAAGCCGAGCCGCTGCGCCTCGGCGACGAGCAGGCGCGGCATGTCCCGCGC
>JALZHV010000030.1 GCA_030860625.1 Actinomycetota bacterium | reverse complement strand
GGCGAGAGCACGGCCCCGGGGGGCGCGCCGGCGGCGGTGGTGACGGTGCTGAAGAGCGCCCCGAAGGTCATCGCCGAGCCGCCCAGGACCGCGCCGCCGCGACCGCCCGCCGCGCAGAGCTCCTGCTCGAAGGAGAAGACGTCGTCGGTGGTCGGGACCACCAAAACGGGGTCCCGGTCGAGGAGGTCCCGGAAGGCGCGCAGCACCTCGCCTCGCTTGCTCGAGTTGGGCGGGCCATGGATCAGTTTCAGGGGCATCCAGGCGAGCCTAGGGACGGCTCCGGCGTCATCGGGAGCACCCCTCCACGACCCCGCAAACTGGGGGATTAGCGGGTCATTTTTACCGTCGGAGACCCTCTCTAAATTTCTCCCCAGCTCATGTCGCTCTGCTTCGTAGACCCAGCCGACGCCATCCGCGCCATCGCCGACTCGATCGGTCGCGAGGCTCGCCGCCAGCTCCTCGGGGAGGCCGTGCGGGCGTGGGTGGACGAGATTCCGGAGACCGAGCTCGAAGTCCACTACGCGAAGGCGATCTCCGAGCTCGACGAACACGACCTCTCGATGCTCGCCGCCTGGCACGGCTCGCTCGAGGTCGGCCATCCGGTCCCCAACCGCGACTTCCTGATGGGCGCCTTCAACTCGCTCGGCGACAACCGCCGCGAGGCCCTCAAGCTCGCCGCCGGCTTCCGCGGCGAGGAGGCCGTCGACTCCGGCGTCACCGAGGAAGACGCCCTCGAGCTCGTCCTCGGCCTCCTCGGCCCACCCCGCCTGATGCAGCTCGCCGCCGAGGCGATCGAGCTCTACGTCTGGGACCGCGCCGGCAGCGACAACTAGTTCTCCCCGTTGTCACACCGGTTCTCAAGAAACTAGACAAGTTGTCTAGTATTCTCGCCTTCTGGTGATCGAGGCGCACAGGTGGGGAGGGCTGAGCGAGGAGACGAGAGCCGAGCTCGCGGACCGGGAGCAGTGGCGGGAGGAACGCAGGGCGCTCTGCGTCCAAGAGCTGAGAGAGCGGCACACACGGCTCGAACTGGAGAGGAGGGAGCGCGAAATCCGGCTGATCCACAGCGCCTGGCGGGAAAGGATCCTGATCGCGATGAGCGTCGTCTGCCTCCTCGGCGCGGTCGGCCTCCCGCTGGCGGGCTAAGCTCGGTTCCTTGACTTCCTGATGGGCGCCTTCAACGTCCTCGGCGACAACCGCCGCGAGGCCCTCAAGCTCCCCGCCGGCTTCCGCGGCGAGGAGGCAGAAGGTGAAGATCACAAGGACGACGACGTGAAGCTGTCTGATGAGAACTTGTCCGTGCTGCTCAAGTTCGTCGACGTCGTTCGCTCTTCCCGGTAGCTTCCGAAGAGTCGAATCCGCGCAACAAAAAGACCCGCCGGCGCGGGTCTAGTTGCAAGGTGGGTAATCAGCCCACAAACGCCTGATAAGCCCCCTGATCGTATCACCGGGGGTACGCGTTCAACCGTTTTCCGCTCGACGGGTCAATCTGTGGCGGAGAGCGGGGGACTCGAACCCCTGCCGGTTGATTAGACCGACCTCACGCTTATCAGGCGCTTGCCGCACCTCGCGGCCTCTGCTCTCCGTTCCAACAGAGTAGAGAAGTGACAGACGACAAAGAGTTGCGGTCTGTATGAGCGAGGGGTCAACCTCTGCGTGCATCTCCTGTGCGCGGGCTAAGCTCGGTTCCTTGGAGATTCCCCCGCACGCGATCGTCATCTTCGGCGCCACCGGCGATCTCGCCCGGCGCAAGCTGCTGCCGGGGCTGTTGCGGATGTTCCAGGCGGAGCTGTTGCCGGAGTTCCGGATCATCGGGGTCGCGCGGGGGGAGATCAACGACGCGCGGTTCCGGGCGATCGCCGAATCGGCTTGCCGCGAGTTCGCTCGGCAGGCGTTCGGGGGCGAGGAGTGGCACGAGTTCTCGCGGCGGCTCTCCTACGTGCCGCTCAGGGAGGCGCCGGAGGGTCTGCAGGAGGCTGTCGGCAAGGCCAGGGAGGAACTCGGCCCCGAGATGCGGCTGCTCCACTACCTCAGCGTCCCGCCCGCCGCCGCCCCCGAGCTGATCCAGATGCTCGACACCTGCGGCATCTCCGAGCGCTCTCGGGTGGTGATGGAGAAGCCGTTCGGGACCGACCTCGCCAGCGCCCGCGAGCTGAACGCGATGGTCCACGAGGTCCTGCGCGAGGACCAGGTCTTCCGCATCGACCACTTCCTCGGCAAAGAGGCGGCGCAGAACATCCTCGCGCTGCGCTTCGCCAACGGCCTCTTCGAGCCGATCTGGAACCGCAACCACATCGACCACGTCCAGATCGACGTGCCGGAGGCGCTGGGGATCGAGGGCCGCGGCGCCTTCTACGAGAAGACGGGCGCCTTCCGCGACATGGTCGTCACGCACCTGATGCAGATCCTCGCCTTCGTCGCGATGGAGCCGCCGACCGCGCTGGCGCCGGTGCCGATCACCGAGGAGAAGAACAAGGTCTTCCGCAGCCTCCAGCCGCTCGACCCGAAGAACGTGGTCCGGGGGCAGTACGAGGGCTACCGCGAGGAAGAGGGCGTCGATCCCGAATCCAGCACGGAGACCTTCGTCGCCCTCCGCTGCGAAGTCGACAACTGGCGCTGGAGCGGGGTGCCGTTCTACCTGCGCACCGGCAAGCGGATGGGGGAGGGGGCGCGGATCATCTCAATCGCCTTTCGCGAGCCGCCGCACGCGATGTTCCCCGAGGACTCGCGGGTCGGCCGCTACGGCCCCGACCACCTCACCTTCGACCTCCACGAGTCCTCCCGCGTCTCGCTCTCCTTCTACGGCAAGCGGCCGGGGATGGGGTGGGCGCTCGACAAGGCGAGCATGCAGTTCTCACTGGAGGAAACCGGCTACCACCACGAGGCGGTGGAGGCCTACGAGCGGCTGATCCGCGACGCGATGATCGGGGACCACACCCTCTTCACCACGGCGCGGGACATCGAGCGGCTGTGGGAGGTCTCCGAACCGCTGCTGCGCGAGCCGCCGCCGGTGAAACCGTACCCGCAGGGCTCCTGGGGCCCGTCGGAGATCGGCGGCCTGATCGCCCCGCACAGCTGGCGCCTGCCCTTCGCCCGCCGCTGGCGCGAGCCGCCGTTGCGTTCGGTCGACGGCGACGGCGCCGCCGTGCGCGAGCGCGCCTAGACCGCGGCGCGCCCGGCCAGGGCGGCGCGGATCTCGGCGATCGCCTGCTCGTTGTTGACGAAGTGGACCGCGTTCATCCCCGCCTTGCGCGCCCCCTCGACGTTGTGGGGAAGGTCGTCGATGAACAGGCACGCCTCCGCCGGCATCCCGATCCGCTCCAGCGTCAGCTCGTAGATCCGCCGTTCCGGCTTGCGACAGCCGACGAAGGCGGAGTCGACGATCTCCTCGAAGATCTCGTCGACCGGCAGCATCGAGCGCCAGAGCGGCTCCCACTCGCGGACGTTGTTGGTCAGCATCGCCATCTTCAGCCCCTCGCGCTTCAGCTCCCACATCAGCTCGATCATCTCCACGTTCGGGTCGAGCGCCTCGAAGTAGACCTCGCGGAAGCGGTGCAGCTTCGGCGGGTGGCCGAGCAGGGGCTCGAGCTCGACGGCGAGCAGCTCGAGGAACTCCGCCTCGCTGATCTCCCCGCGCTCCATCTCGAAGAGCGGGTTGTCGCCGCGCTTCTCGCTCGCCGCCCGCAGCGCCTTGCCGAGGCTCTCGGCCGGGATCCCGATCTCGTCCTGGACCTTGGCGAAGCTGCCCAAGAGCGGCGTCGTCAGCACGCCGCCGAAGTCGGAGACGATCGCCTCGATCCCGGCCATCAGCAGGGGCGGGCGACCTCGTAGGTGCCGAGACCCTCGCGGCCCTCGACCGACCAGCGGAAGAAGGCGATCTGGGAGTCAACCCCCTGGCGGCGCACGCAGACCGAGTTGATCAGCGTCCCGGCCCCGCGCAGCGGTCGCATCTCGTCGAGGTCGGGCCAGAGCTCGAGGGTGGCGCGGCGCTGCACCCCGTCCTCGCCGTACTCGGTCGAGAGCAGCGCCTCCTCGAAGACGAGCGGCGCCCCGTCGGGGTCGGCGAGGACCGCGGTCACCTCCTCTTCGCCGTGCGCCTCGGCGCCCTGCGGCAGGTTCGCCGAGAGGGCCAGCAGCCCCCCGTCGGAGAAGACGATCCCGATCGACCGCCGCACGACCTTGCACTCCTCGCTCATCCTCAGCAGCCTAAGGCGCGGCGCTCTAGATTGCCGTGCCCCATGGGTGACCTCAGCATCCGCAACGCCGACCCCAGCCGCGACGCCGCCGCCTGCGCGGAGATCTACGCGCCTCACGTCGAGGGCAGCGCCGTCTCCTTCGACGAACTGGCGCCGGACACCGCCGCGATGAGGGGGAGGATGGACCGCATAGTCGCCACCCACGCCTGGCTGGTCGCCGAGCGCGAGGGCCGGGTCGTCGGTTACGCCTACGCCTACCCGTTCCAGGAGCGCCCCGCCTATCGCTGGACCGTCGGCGTCTCCGTCTACGTCGCCCCGGGCGAGCAGGGCGGCGGCATCGGCCGCGCCCTCTACACCGTCCTCTTCGACCGCCTCCGCGAGCGCGGCTTTCGCATGGCCCACGCCGGGATCACGCTCCCCAACGAGGCGAGCGTCGCCCTGCACGAGAGCTTCGGCTTCGAGCAGGTCGGGGTCAACCGGGAAATCGGCTGGAAGCACGGCGCCTGGCGCGACGTCGGCTGGTGGCAGCTGGAGCTGACGCCCGCGGGCAAGGGGCCGCCCCCCGAGCCGCGTTAGCGCCCGGCTACCATGGGGTCATGTCCGATAACCCCGCAGCCGCATCCGAGCAGGCCCCGGCCGAGCTGACCCCCGAGCACGACGAAGCCCTCGCCGAGGAGGACGTCTACGAGGCGCTGGAGGAGGTCATCGACCCCGAGCTGGGTCTCGACTTCGTCTCCCTCGGCCTCGTCTACGACGTCAACATCGAGGGCCCCGAGGTCTACGTCACCTTCACCCTGACCACCCCCGCCTGCCCGATCGGCCCCCAGGTCTCCGAGCAGATGCGCGAGTTCGTCGGCGACCTCCCCGGCGTCACCGCCGTCCACCCGAAGATGGTCTTCGACCCGCCCTGGTCCCCGGAAATGATGTCCGAGGACGCCAAGTTCGCCCTCGGCTTCTAGTTCTACGAAGAGGTTGAGAGCATTTGCCATTCCATATGGCTCATCTGCCTAGTTTGAGAGCTTTACGATTACTGGCTCGTCAGCATTGAATGCTGGGCCCACGCACACAGCCTCATAGCGGCCAAGCGTGGGTATCGCATTGCGAACCTCGGGACCCACCACCGACTCAAAGTACTCAAGGCTCGTCTTATCGAGAGTCTTGAGAATGATGTAGTTCTCGCATTGGCTAAGAGCGGTCTTAGAAACCACAGCGGTGCGCTGAGAAACTATGACGAAGGTAATTCCAAACTTCCGAGCCTGCATGATGTAGCGCGTACTTTCCCCAATTGGGGCTTGGTGCTCTCGAAGGGCCAGGGGAAACTCGGGGACAAAATTATGAGCCTCCTCTAGCAGGATAACTCGAGGAGTAGGTTCTTCTTCAGATCGGTATTGGTTGGAGCCAGCTTCCATGCAGTCTTTGATGAAACTCGTTGCTTTAGGAGGTTGATGCCCAGCTGGTTCATGTACAAAGTAGCCGAGCGTGTCGAAGTCTCCGACTGCCCAAGCTGGAAATCCCAGGCGTGATCCGTACTCTCCCGTAGTGTCAAGGGCTATAACAACATTTGCTTGGGCGAAAGCTCGACATAGGCGGGTCGCAGCGACCGTCTTCCCCATTCCTGACATGCCTAGCACAGCGATATGGCCTTGGCGCCCCCGATCCAGTCGCAACCCGATCTGGATCTCCGTGCCCTTTAGAAAGCCAACCTGGTGATATCCGTTAGGGAGATCGCCAGAAAGTGAAGTTGCATCATAGATAGGCTCGTGAGGCACGGGCAGATTCGCGCCGCCACGTAGCTCCTTGTTCTCAGGACAGCCCACAAGTCTTACTTGGGTATGCCCCGCTACAGTCCTAGCACCACCCCAAGAAGCCTCCTTAAGGCGGGAATTAACGACTTGGTACAGAACGTGTTTTTGGCCTCGACTCACAGAGACCGGAGCACCTATATGGAGATCGGTTAGAGGCTCAAACTCCAAAGTGTGTTGAGTTGATCCAGTTCCCACTGAGCCTATTAAGGGATCTGCCCCTTCAGATATAGAAATACTTATATCGACAGGAAGACGAGGGCATATATCGGTGCATTCCGTCGTGAGCGCTACTTGATAACGCGTGCCGTCGGGATGGGGCAGGCGTGCCATGACCGTCGCTGGAACATTCTGCGATTGACGAGCAATAGTCACCGCATCGCCTGGCGAGTAGTCCGATGATGAGTCTGCAATAAGCATCATCCGAGGCCCGATTGCGGCTACGGCCGTTCCTGCGCTAGCAGGGCGTCGGGTGGTAGATAGAAGACGCACCCAGTCGACAGCAACGGCGGCTACTAAAACCAACGAGCCTAAGAACAGCCACTCAAAGTCGTCCCCATTGTCACCTGCGCTTAAGAGGATGCAGAGAAGCAGAATCGATCCTCCTGCGACTGGAGCGCGACCAAGCTTGGATGCTATTCCTTTGCTAACGCGGTTGAGCGTCCCAGTGGACGTAATGCTTGCTATTAGGCCAAGGACGGCGATAGAGGCCATCGCGGCTAAGGCAACCCACCAAAGAAGCGAAATATCTCCTTTAGGCGCGCTAAGTACAGCTAAGGCCGCTGCTGCGCCGTTGACGACGGCAGAGCGCGGCCCAGCGAAATAGGGCTCAAGAAAGACGGCAGAGAGAGCCATCCCCAGACCTACAGAGAGCCAGGGTGGATTGCCGACATCGTCCGCTCCTATAAGGCCAAGGCATACGAAGACCAGGATGGCCGGAACCGCAGCGATGAGCCGTCGGCGTACTAGATAGGTGCCTTTGTGCAGATCCATCTTCCGTTTGCTGGGTTGAGTAAAGAGCCTGGTTGCCTCAACGGCGGAAAAAGGACTCAGGATGTACCGAAACTCCGGCTTTAGGGAAGATCTAGTCGCGTTCTCTCATTGTTCGCTCCGCTTGGTCAGCGCCAGGAACTCCTGGCGGGTGCGGGGATCGTCGCGGATCTGGCCTAGCAGCGCCGAGGTAACGGTCGTGGCGCCGAACTTTTGGACGCCGCGCAGCGACATGCAGAGGTGCTCGGCTTCGAGCACGACGCCTACGCCTTTCGACGCCAGCTGCTCCTGGATCCAGTCGGCGATCTTCGTCGTCAGCCGCTCCTGGACCTGCAGGTCGCGGGCGAACTGCTCGACCACGCGGGCCAGCTTGGAGAGGCCGACGATCCGCTCACCCGGCAGGTAGCCGATGTGGGCGACGCCGTGGAAGGGCAGCACGTGGTGCATGCAGAGCGAGTGGAACGGGATCGCCTTGACGATTACCAGCTCGTCGTAGCCCTCCTCGTTGGCGAAGGTCGTGGCGCGGAACGGCTGCGGCGTTAGCAACTCAAGGTACGCGTCGACCATCCGCCTCGGCGTCTCCCGCAGCCCGTCTGAGGCGAGGTCGACCCCGAGGGCGGTGAGAAGATCCGCGGCAGCGCGCTGTGCCGCATCGCGGTCGATCTGCCGATGGTCGCTGGAGGCAGCATCGTCTCCGTTGTTTTGCGAACTCCGTATGAGGGTCATACGGAGTTCGCGTCGCCGGGACGCGACTTCTTACCGTTGGCCTTCGGCGCTACCGTTAGATATGGGTCCGCCGCCTCGTCTTCTAGCCTCGGGTGGGTGCCTCCGACTCGCGCTCAGCAGCTTCTTGGAACTACCCTCTTTACCGGGGTTGTCGCGCTAGTAGCGTGGGGATTCATCGAAGCAGTCCAAGCCGAGCCTGCCGTTGCAGGAACCGTAGGCGCGGCATTGATCCCTCTTGGAGGAGCCGTATGGCAGCAACGCAAGGCCGAGAATGCACGTGTACGCGAAGCTCACAGAGATCGGATGGGTCCCGTCTACTACGAGCTACTTGGGGTGATGATCGAGAAGTTTGCTGGGGGTGGTTCCGATCCTCTGGACCCTGAAGCGGAGAAGTTCTTCAGAGATTTGAGAGCAAGGCAGCTGACTCTCGGTGCCTCCAGTCAAATGATTCAAGCCTTTAACAACTGGGCGCAATTCACGAAAGAAGCCGGCAAGGAGGGCAATAGCGCTGCGGTCCTCCTGGGCTGGGAAATGCTGATTCGTGCCATTCGTGAAGATCTCGGACACAAAGATTCTGATCTTCCGCCTCACGAACTACTGCGTCTAGCTATGGCTGACTTCGATGAGCACTTTCCACCTGAGTAGGTGAAGTTCTTTTAGCTAGCCAATGGCGACTTATGGACCTATAGGGACAAAAGTCGCAACTCACAACTCACGTCAGGCTGCGACCGCGACGCAGCCGCGGCCGGACTGCTTCGCCTCGTACAGCGCCGCGTCGGCGCGGGCGATCAGGGTGTCGGCATCCTCGAGGCCGTTCCACTCGGCGACGCCGATCGAGCAGCTCTTCCCCTCGGGGAGGGAGGCGCAGAGGCGTTCGCAGATCCGGTCGGCGATTTCGGCGGTGCACCTGGGCATCAGGACGGCGAACTCGTCGCCGCCGTAGCGGGCGATGATGTCGCCGATGCGGAGGGCGTCGCGCCAGGCGGCGGAGGTATCCGCGAGGAGCTTGTCGCCGGCCTGGTGACCCTCGGAGTCGTTGAGGGTCTTGAAGTGGTCGATGTCGATCAGGGCCACGCAGAACTGGCCGACGCCGGAGCTGACGGCGTTCGCCAGCACCTCGTCCCAGGCGCGGCGGTTGGGCAGGTCGGTGAGCGCGTCGGTTTCGGCGAGGGCGGCGGTCTCCTTCAGCTCGCCCAGCACCCGCACGTGCTCCATCGCCACCGCGGTGCTGTCGGCGAGCGCCTGCGCGAGGGCGATCTCACGCGCGCTGGGGGAGTGGTGGGAGGCCCAGTACATGCCGATCGCGCCCAGCGGGTCGACCCGCCGGATCGGGACCATGACCAGGCTCTTGACGAAGGTGGGGCGGTAGGCCTCGTGGGGGATCCGCTCGTCGGCGTAGATGTCCTCGATCGCCACCGACTGGCGGTTCAGCATCGCCCAGCCGCTGATGCAGGCCGAGAGCGGGAACCGCTGCCCCTTCCAGAGCGGGGCGATCGCGTACTCGTCGGCGTAGAAGCAGCGGTCTTCGTCGCGCAGGACGAAGGTGGCGCCGTCGGCCGCGGCCAGCTCCCGCGCCGCCACCCGCACGACCTTCTGCACGTCTTCGACGGTGCGGGCGAGCGAGAGTTCCTGCACCGCGCTCAGAAGCGCGTTCAGCGCCTCCTCGGCCGAGGCGCCCTGGGTGATCTCGAGAGATGGTCCCCGCATTGCGTTGGACACATCGGTCAGTTTCTGTCCGTTCTTTAGCCGGAGCTTCTAAATGCGGACGAAGGTGCCGGTCTCAGCGCCCGAGCCGCCGCCGGAACAGCAGGTGCGGCAGGCCCGCGTGCGTGACCTCATCGACCTGCTCGAACCCCGCCTTGAGGGCGACCCGCTGGGAGGCGACGTTGGTCGGCAG
>JALZHV010000318.1 GCA_030860625.1 Actinomycetota bacterium | reverse complement strand
GGACCACGTCGTCGACTTCATGTGGATGGGGACCGTCCAGCTCGCCGACGGGACCCGGGTCCAGGTGTACAAGCACTACTGGACCAGGGACTACCTCCACCTCTCAGAGGACGGCCGCGCCTTCAACTGCGTCGAGAACGGGCGGTACGAAGAGGTCAACCCACCCTGGCTGCTGATGCGCACGGTGGGGAAGGAGTTGGACTCAAGCCTGCGCTATTCTGTCAGACAAAAGGTTTGGCCTGTGGAAGCCCGGATCGGCTGGGTCAGGTCCGCAACCAAGCATCGGATATCCAGAGAGCGCTCTCTTTATGTCATCGAACACTGTGGCCTTCCATTCACCGAAGAGCGTCGGAGCCGAGCCCGCATTAGCGCCGACCCCCGCGTCTGGTTCTTCGGTGACGATCTCGAGGGGGTTGCGCTCGAGGTGGTGGCGGCGGAAAAGAGTGAGGAGGAGTTCCTGGTGATCCATGCGATGGATCTGCGCGACCGCTTTCAGGGCCTTTATGAGGAGGGACGCTCATGGCGAAAGTGAGGAAAAACGCCAAGAAGGAAACGCCGATCGAAGGAGGGCGATGGGTGACTCGCGACGGCACGGTGATCACCGAGGAGCTCGCCGAAGAATGGGCTGAAGAAATCGAGCGGAATCCGCCTGATCCTTCCGACCTCGTACCTCGCTACGTCGGCCGACCTTCGCTCGGGGGCGCCGGCCACTCGCCGCGCGTCAGCTTCCGGGTTTCGCCCGAGCTCTCCAAGGCAGCCTGGAAACGGGCGGACGAAGAGGGGCGTGCCCTCAGCGACCTCGCCCGCGAGGCGCTGGAGCGTTACCTGGATTCGTAGGTCGGCGGTACGGTTGTTCCATGGAGCGCGACGCCGCGCTTGAGGCGGTATTCATGCCGGTGCAGCCGGCGAGCACGTTCGAGGAGACGGTCGAGCGGCTGGGGAGCGCTATCCGCTTGGGGCTGCTGGCGCCGGGGGACAAGCTGCCGCCCGAGCGGGAGCTGGCGAAGCGGTTGCGGATCTCGCGCTCGACGCTGCGCCAGGCGCTGACGGCGCTGGTCCAGAGCGGCCACCTGGAATCCCTGCGGGGGCGCAGCGGCGGCACCTTCGTCGCCGCGCAGCCGCCGGCGGTCGAGCACGACGGCGAGCCGCTCGACCAGGAGGCGTGGGCGGTCCTCGACTACCGGGTGGCGGTCGAGTCGGGGGCGGCGCAGCTGGCGGCCGAGCGCGGTGGCGAGGCGGAGTTCGACCGGCTGGAGGAGCTGGTCGAGAAGATGACCGGCCAGCTCGAGGACTTCGAGGAGTACCGCTTCACCGACATCCGTTTCCACATCGGGATCGCCGAGGCCGCGCACTCGCCGCGCCTGCTGAGCGCGATGACCGACGTGCAGGCGCAGATGAGCGACCTGATCGCGCTGATCGCCCACCCGCCGGAGGTGCTCGCCGCCGCCAACGAGCAGCACGCGCGCGTGCTCAAGGCGCTGCGCAAGGGCGACGCGCCGCGGGCGCTGCGCTGCATGCGCGAGCACACCGAGGGCACCGAGCACATCCTCGCCGGCCTGCTGCCGGCGCCGCTGCGGCTGGAGACGAACGCGGCCTAGCCGGGCCTAGCCGCGGACCCGCTCCCCCTACGGGTCGAACAGCGGCTCGCGCGCCACCTCGGCCTCGACCCAGCGGCCGAAGATCTCCACCTCGACCGCGGTGCCGGGCTCCGCCTTCTCCGGCGGCAGGTAGGCGTAGGCGATCGAGCGCTCGACGGTGTAGCCGTAGCCGCCGGTGGTGACCCGGCCGCGGACCTCGCCGCCGACCCGGACCGGCTCGTTGCCGAGCGCGATCGAGCGCGGGTCGGCGAGGGTGAGGCAGCAGAGCCGCGCCCGCGGGCCGCGCTCCTTCGCCTCGCCGAGCGCCTGGCTGCCGATGAAGCCCCCGGGCTTGTCGAGCTTGACGCAGAAGCCGACGCCGCCTTCGTAGGGGGTCTCGTCGGGAGTGATGTCGGCGCCCCAGACGCGGTAGCCCTTCTCAAGCCGGAGGCTGTCGATCGCCCGGTAGCCGCCGGCGACGATCCCGTGCGGCTGCCCCGCCTCCCACAGCGCCCGCCACAACCCCAGCCCGTACTCGGTCGGGCAGTAGATCTCCCAGCCGAGCTCGCCGACGTAGGTGACCCGCAGCATCCGCACCGGCACGTTGCCGACCGTCGTCTCGCGCAGAGACATATAAGGGAAGGCCTGGTTGCCGAGGTCCTGCGGGGTCAGCGGCTGCAGCACCTCGCGCGCCCGCGGTCCCCAGACCCCGAAGCAGGCCCACTGCGAGGTGACGTCGTGGATGCGGACCTCGTCGGGGTCGGGGAGGTTGCGCTGCATCCACCCGCGGTCGTGGTTGCCGAAGGCGGTGCCGGTGACGATCTGGAAGCGGTCCTCGGCCAGGCGTGCCACCGTGAAGTCGCACTCGATGCCGCCGCGGTGGTTGAGCATCTGCGTGTAGGTGATTTGCCCGACCTCGCGGCCAACCCGGTTGTCGCAGAGCAGTTCGAGGAAGGACTCGGCGCCCTCGCCCTCGATCTCGAGCTTGGCGAAGGAGCTCTCGTCGAAGATCGCGACCGCCTCGCGGGCGGCGCGGTGCTCGGCGCCGATCGCCGGCGACCAGTGCATGCCCGCCCAGCCGCGCGGGCGCAGTGCCTCGTCACCCGCGTCGGCGTTGGGCTCGTACCAGTTGACGCGCTCCCAGCCGGACTTCTCGCCGAATGCCGCGCCCAGCTCAGTCAGTCGGGGGTACGCGGGAGAGAGGCGGAGCGGCCGCCCGGCCTCGCGCTCGTGGCCGGGG
>JALZHV010000029.1 GCA_030860625.1 Actinomycetota bacterium | reverse complement strand
TCTCGGACGGCTCCAACCGTCCCTCAAAAAAGTTGAGCCGGAGGGGGTACCCGCCCCTCCCCCGGCTCACAGATCACTCGGTTGAGATGCTCGGGTCAGCCTGGACCTTGAGCGGCACGATCATCAGGAAGTTGCTGGTCGCGTCGGCGGCCAGGTCGAGGACGCGGTCGGCCTCCTGGGTCTGGTCGGTGGCGCGCAGCTCTTCCGCGTAGCCGTTGAGGAGGTCGTCGATGTCGATCAGGGCCTCGGCGTCGAGGTCCTTGAGTTCGACTTTGGCGCCCTTGCCGAGGCGGCGTTCGATCACGGCGCGGTCGATGCCGAAGGCGTTGTGGCGGACGTAGACGCGGCCGCCGGTCATGCCGGCGCAGGCCCAGGGACCGATGTCGCCGAGGACGATGGCGCGCCCCGAGGTCATGTACTCGAAGGCGAAGCCCTTGGCGTTGGCGCGGTCGGCCAGCGCCCCGCGGCTGTCGTCGATGTCCTGCTCGGGCTCCCCCGCCAGCACCACGTCGGCGCCGGAGAGACGGATGCAGAAGCGCGAGTCGGCCGAGCCCTGGACGTAGAGCTTGCCGCGCTGGGCGCCGTAGGCGAAGGACTTGCCGACCGAGCCGTTGAGGCGGCGGCCTTTCGCGCCCTTGCCCTTGAGGATCGAGATCCTGCCGCCGAGCATCGTCTTGCCGACGCCGTCCTGGGCGCCGCCCTCGATGCGGATCGAGACGCCGTAGGAGTTGAACGCGCCCAGCCCCTGGCCGGCGACCGAGCCGCCGTCGAACTCCAGGCTCGCCAGAATCTCGTCGCTCGACTCGGGACCGTTCTCGAAGATCCGCGCGCGGGCGAGCGCGCCGGAGAGCTCGGTGCCGAGCACGCGGTCGTTGGCGTCGGTGGCGCGCGGGAAGCGGCTGCGGACGGTGCCGCCGCCGCAGACTTCCGGCGCCAGCGCGGCGATCTCGCTGGAGGCGGCCTTCGCCTCCATCCGGATCGGCCGGGCCATGACGAGACCGGCTTCGGCTCGTGCCTCGACCTGCTCCTCGACCGGCAGGTCGAGCGGTTCGAGGTCGAGGAACTCCTCCAGCGGCGTGATCAGCGGCGCCAGGTCGATCTGGTCCTTGTGGCCGACCTGCTCGAGCAGGTCGTAGCGGCCGACCAGGTCCTGCGCGCGGTCATAGCCGAGCGAGGCGACCACCTGCTTGACCTCCTCGCCCATCGAGGAGAAGAAGCGGGCGCAGTTCTCGGCGGCGCGGTCGACCTCCTGCGGGGTGAACTTCTTCAGCCCGTGGGCCTGCGCTTCTTCGGGCGTCTCGATCTGGGTCGCGATGCCGACGTGACAGGTATCCAGCTGGCAGCCGCGGCAGATCGTGCAGCCGATCGAGACCATCGCCAGGGTGCCGAAGCCGACCCGGTTGGCGCCGAGGCAGTGCAATTTGACGATGTCGTGGCCGGTCCGGTAGCCGCCGTCGGCCCAGATCTCGACCCGGTTGCGCAGCCCGGCCTCCATCAGCGCCCGGTGGACGGCGCGGGTGCCGATGTCGCTCGGCAGCCCGACGTGGCGCAGCGCGTGCTGGCGGGCCGCGCCGGTGCCCCCCTCGAAGCCCGAGAGGGTGATGATGTCGGCGCCCGCCTTGGCGATGCCGAGGCCGATCGTGCCGATGTTCGGCACCACCGGGACCTTGACCGAGACCCGGACGTCGGGGTTGACGGTCTTCAGCTCGTCGATCAGCTCGGCGAGGTCCTCGATCGAGTAGAGGTCGTGGTTGTTGGAGGGCGAGATCAGGTCGGTGCCGGGCGCGGCGTTACGCGCGGCGGCGACCTTCTCGGAGACCTTCTTGCCGGGCAGGTGGCCGCCCTCACCGGGCTTGGCGCCCTGGCCGATCTTGATCTCGGCGACGTAGGAGCTGTTCAGCATCTCCGCCGAGACGCCGAAGCGCCCGGAGGCGACCTGCTGGCCGCGCCAGTTGCGGTACTGGCCGTACATGTCGCGGATCTCGCCGCCCTCGCCGTTCATGCAGAGGATGTTGGTCGCCTTCGCCGCGTCGGCGTAGGCGCGGAAGGCGGGCTCCGACTGCGAGCCGAAGCTCATCGAGGAGATCACGATCGGGTAGTCGTGGTGGCCGACGCCAGCGTCGACCGTGCTCGGGTCGACCGGGTCGCGGTCGCCCTTCAGCGCCATGATGTGGCGCATCGAGATCGGGCTCTGCTTCTCCAGGTCGCGGACTTTCTCCGAGTATTCCTCGTAGGTCCCGGTCCCGTTCGCGGTCGCGATCGCCGCCTTGTAGACCTTCGGGTAGAAGCGGAACGTCTTCGCCGGTTTCGCCGCCGCGTCGTCGCCGGAGAGGGCGTGGGCGCGGGCGTTGGCGTCCTCGTCGAGGTCGGCGAAGCCGGTCCCTGCCTTGTCGGAGGCGGCGTAGTGCTCGGTCTGGAAGATCTCCGCCAGCTCCGGCTTGATCCCGATCGAGCTGAACTGGCGCGCGTAGCCGCGCACCTCGTGGATCCCGATCGTCGAGATCACTTTCTCGATCCCTTTGCGCAGGGCCGCGCAGAGGTTGGAGACGTCGGACTCGTAGTCCTCGACGCAGATCACCTCGACCATCGTGTACGGGCAGACGCCGTTGGCGCCGAGCCCGAGGGCGAGCATCACGTCGTGGACGTTGCGGACCGCCGCCGAGCGCAGGACGATGCCGCAGCGCCGCCGCAGGTTGACTTCGCCGCGCTCGACTTTGAACTGCTTCAGCGCCTGGTCGACGGCGGAGGTCGCCAGGTGCGGGTCGAGGTAGCGCCGCTCGGCGTCGTAGACGGTGCGGTCGGTGAGGACCAGGAGCTCGCAGCCGTTGCGGACCTTCTTCACCGCTTCCTGCTTGATCCGCTCGATCGCCCCGCGGGTCGTCTCCGACTCCAGCAGCGAGATGTCGACGGCGCCGGCGCGGCCGCCGAACTCCTCCCAGAGGTCCTCGAGCAGGTAGGTGTCGTGCTCGCGGGCGATCTGCCGGTAGCACTCGTCCGAGAGCGGCGCCAGGCCGTGGTGGCCGCCGAGGACGACCGGGAAGCCGAGTTCGACGGTGCCGGTGTCCTCACCGGCGTTGTCCGGCGAGGGCCGCCGCCCGAACAGGGTCCGGGTCGAGAAGTGCTCGAGCTCTCGTTCGCGGTCGAGCGCCGGGTTGGTGACGACGGCGACCGTCTCCTTGAAGTAGTCGGCGAGGTTCTGCCGCTCGGGCGAGAGGGCGGCCAGCGGCCCGTCGTAGCCGAGCGAGCCGACCGGCTCGGCCCCGTTGGAGGCCATCTGCTGAACGAGTTTGACGTCGTCGCGCTGCCAGCCGAAGCCGGCGAGGACGCGGTCGGAGACCTTGACCGGCTCCTCGGGACCGGCGTCGGAGTAGCCGGGGACGTCCTTGCCCTCGAGCGGGCCGCCGGTCTGCAGGGCGCGGTCGTAGCCGGCCGCGGCCTCGACCCCGTTGCGCTCGAGCCAGCGGTCGCGGACGATCCGCAGCATCTCGGCGTGCGGGTGCAGGCTGGTGCTGCGCTCGGCGCGGTCGATCAGAACCAGCGCTTTCTCGCCCGGGGCGAGCGGCTTCGGCTCCGAAACCATCTTCGCGACGGAGACGACGCCGGGCTCGGAGCTGAAGACGAAGTCGTCTTCGGTCTCGACCTGCCAGAGCGGGCGCAGGCCCATCGCGTCGGCCGAGAAGACGCACTCGTCGGCGTGGCGGGCGATCAGCGCGACGGGGCCCTGCGCGAACGGGCCCATCGTCTGGTGCAGGTACATGTAGAAGCTGTGCAGCTCGGCGGGGAGGCCCTTGACCTCCTCGACGATCGGCGGCACGACCATCTCCATCGCCTCGGCGAGGCTGAAGCCCTCGCGGCTGACGAGGGTGTCGATCGTGCGGTTGAGGTCCTGCGAGTCCGAAGAGCCGGGCTGGATCGGCACCGCCAGCATCTTCGCCTCCTGGCGCAGCTGCTGGATCGTGTTGATCTCGCCGTTGTGGCCGAGGATCGTGAACGGCTGGACCCGTTTGAACGAGGGCCAGGTGTTGGTCGAGTAGCGGTTGTGGCCGAAGCAGCCGATCGTCTCGAAGCGCGGGTCGCGCAGATCCGGGTAGTACTCGCCGAGCACGTTCGGCGCGCCCATCACCTTGTAGACGCAGGTGACGCCGGAGAACGAGGAGACATGGACGTCGAGCCGTTTCTCCAGTTCGATCATCAGGTCGAAGAGGACGGCGTCGCGGCAGGAGGCGTCGGGGACGAGGCCGCCGAGCTGCCAGAAGATCGGCTCCTCCTCGCGGGCGGTCGGGCCGAGGGCGGGCGAGTTGACGACGCCGACCCGCTCGGCGAGGACGCGGAAGCCGCCTTCGGCGAGCAGCTCGCGGGCGTCGTGCTTGACCTTCTCGACGTCCTGGGAGCGCTCGATGAAGATGTGGGCTACGGCGAAGGCGTCGTCCGTGGCCAGCGAAGGGTCGTGTCCTCCGGTGCGGACCTCCTCGGCCCAGATCTTGCGCGGGATGTCGACCAGGAGGCCGCAGCCGTCCCCCTCGCCGTCGACGTTGCCGGCGCGGTGGAGCATCTTCTGCAGGGCGGGGATCGCCAGCTCGATCGGTTCATGGCTGGGCGTCGCGTCTTTGCGGACGGACGCGTAGATGGCACAAGCGTCTTTGTCCTCCACGCTCGGCGGCGAGACGAGGGGACGATAAGGGCGCTCTGGTGAGTAGCGCTCGACGCGAGCGCCGCGATCGGACTGGGCCTTCAATTTTGACCTCCCGGGTTCCACGCCTTCTCCGAGAGGGCGCGCGACGGGTTAACAAGTTGTCGGATTATACGGGCCGGTCAAGGAGCCCGGAGAATTCTCAGCGGCGTTCGTCCTTTCCCCCGCATATGCCCGTAAAAGGATGAACGCCGAGGCGATTGTCGACTTATTCCCCTACGGGAGGAACAAGTCGACACACCTCAACCTGGGCCGACGATCGCGGCGGCGACCAGGGCGCCGCTGACGCAGATGAACGAGACCGTTGCGAGAGCGCGGTACCAGAGGCGTTGGGCGGCGTCGGGGTCGAAGGCGAGGGGGACGAAGAGGAACGGGTTGACGAGGGTGCCGAAGACGAGGGCGACGGCGACAGCGGTCGGCAGGTCGGGGACGGCGAGGCCGACGCCGATCAGGATCAGGCCCATCATCACGTAGTCGAGATGGACCTGGCGGATCCGCTGCGGGGCGACGATGCCGATCCGCTTCAGCCACTCCGGCCGCTCGTCGCGAACCACCATTGCCCAGCCAAGCAGGGCGCCGAGCGCCAACTCGACGAGGCCGATGCGTACGACCCAGTCCATCTACAGCTCGGGGACGTCGGCGCCGAGCGGGCTGAAGGGCAGGCGCCGCACCTCGGCCCAGCCCGCGCAGCGCTCCTCCAGCGCAGCGGCGACGTTGCCGGCGTCCTGCCAGGTGGTCCAAACGAGGACGGTCGGGCCGGCGCCGGAGATCGTCGCCCCCAGCGCCCCCAGCTCCCGCGCCGAGTCGACGATCTCCATCGAGCGCGGGTAGAGCTCGCGGCGGCGGTCTTGGTGGAGGCGGTCGCGGAGGCCGCGGGAGAGCAGGTCGAGGTCGGCGCTGCGCAGGCCCAGCACCAGCATCGCCGCGGCGGAGACGTTGGCGACGGCGTCGGCCAGCGGCACCTCCGACGGAATTGCCTCCCGCGCCTGCTCGGTCGAGACCTCCTCGGGCGGGATCACGACGATCCCCTCCAGCCCCTCGGGCGGGTCGAAGCGAGCGGCGGTCGGTCCCCCCTCTTCCATCCCGCAGACGACGAAGCCGCCGTAGATCGCCGCGGCGACGTTGTCGGGGTGCCCCTCGATCTCGGTCGCCCGCGCCAGCACCTCCTCCTTCGTCAGCGCCAGCTCATAGAGGTGGTCGGCGGCGAAGAGCCCGGCGACGATCGCCGCCGAGCTCGACCCGAGTCCCCGCGTCAGCGGGATCTCGCTGCGCAGCCGAAAGGCGATCCCGTCCGCCGGCCGCAGCGTCTCGAACGCCCGCACGATCAGGTTCTCGCGCCCCGTCGGCACCTCCAGCCCGCCGGTGTCGAAGGAGAACTCACCCGCCTCTTCGACCTCCAGCTCCAGGTGCAGCGCCATCGCCGCCGCCAGCGCGTCGTACCCGGGGCCGAGGTTGGCGGAGGAGGCGGGGACGCGGACGAGCCTGCGGCGCGTGGTCATCGACTCAATCGAAGACGGCGCGCTCGACGGCGCTGAGGTCGTTTTCGCAGGCGATCACGGAGGGGGCTTTGCCGAGGGCGGTGTCGGGGTCCTTGAGGCCGTGGCCGGTGAGGACGCAGACGACGGTCTCGGGCGGCTCGGCGCCTTCGACGGTCGGGAGGCCGTGGGCAAGGAGACCGGCGACGGAGGAGGCGCTGGCGGGCTCGCAGAAGACGCCTTCGGTGTCGGCGAGCCAGCGGTAGGCGTTGAGGATCTGCTCGTCGGAGACGGCGGCGACGCGGCCGCGGGAGGCGGTGAAGGCGGCCATCGCCTCCTCCCAGCGCGCCGGGTTGCCGATTCGGATCGCCGAGGCGACGGTCTCGGGGTTGGCCACCGGCTCGCCCCGGACCAGCGGCGAGGCGCCCTCGGCCTGGAAGCCGTAGAGGACCGGCGCCGCCTCGACCTCCTGGAAGCCGCGCCAGTAGGCGGTGACGTTGCCGGCGTTGCCGACCGGGATCGCCAGCGCCCCGGGCGCCTCCCCCAGCTCCTCGACCACCTCGAAGGCAGCCGTCTTCTGGCCTTCGATCCGGTGCGGGTTGACCGAGTTGACGAGCTCGATCGGATGCTTCTGGGAGAGCTCGCGGACGATCCGCAGGGCGTCGTCGAAGTTGCCCTGCAGGGCGACGACGCGGGCGCCGTGCATCAGCGCCTGGGCGAGCTTGCCGATCGCGATCTTCCCCTCGGGGACGATCACCGCCCCGCGCAGCCCCGCCCGGGCGGCGTAGGCGGCGCAGCTGGCGGCGGTATTGCCGGTCGAGGCGCAGATGATCGCCTCCGCCCCGCGCCCCTTCGCCCGCGAGACCGCCACGGTCATCCCCCGGTCCTTGAACGACCCGGTCGGGTTCAGCCCCTCGAACTTGAGATAAGCACGCGCTCCGATGCGCTCCGAGAGCCGGGGCGCTTCGATCAGCGGCGTCGAGCCCTCGTTCAGGGTCACCACCGGGTCGCCGGGTTCCAGCGAGAGCCGGTCGCGGTAGCGGTCGATCAGCCCCAGCGCCATCAGTACTCCTCCTCGATGACGCGGATCGAACGGGGGGCCGAGCGCAGGTCGTCGAGCCCGGCCAGCGCCTCGACCGCGGCGGCGAAACGGGACTCGAGGCACTCGTGGATCACCATCACCAGCCGCGCCTCCTCCCCGGTCCCCCGCTGGACGACGCTCTTGACCGAGATCTCGTGGTCACCCAGCACTGCCGCCACCCGCGCCAGCACGCCCGGCTCGTCGGCGACCTCGAGGTGCAGGTAGAAGGAGGAGCTGACGTCCTCGACGAGCGGCAGCTCGACCCGCGTCTCGTGCACCGGCGCGTCGCCGGCGAGGATCGAGACGACGTCGCCGAGCACCGCCGAGGCGGTCTGCAAGCCGCCCGCGCCCGGCCCCGACATCGTCACCTCGGTGATCGCCGGCGCCTCGACCATCACCGCGTTGAACGGCCCTTCGATCGGCGCCAGCGGGTGGCCGGGGTAGAGGAAGCAGGGGAAGACGCGGACGCTGATGCCGCCGTCGCGCCGTTCGGCGACCCCGAGCAGCTTCAGCGAGAGCCCCAGCTCCTTCGCGTAGGCGAGGTCGTCGGGCTGGATCCCCTCGATCCCCTCGTAGGTGACCTCCGAGAGCGTCACCGGCGTGTGGAAGGCGAGCCGGGCGAGGATCGCCATCTTCGCCGCCGCGTCGGCGCCGCTGACGTCGTCGGTGGGGTCGGCCTCGGCGTAGCCCAGCTCCTGCGCCTTAGCGAGGACGTCGGCGTAGGCGGCGCCGGTCGCCGCCATCTCGGTGAGGATGAAGTTGGTGGTGCCGTTGACGATCCCGAACACCTTGGAGATCTCGGTGACGCCGAAGCTCTCCTGGATCGTGCGGACGATCGGGATCACCGCCGCGACCGCCGCCTCGAAGCGCAGCTGCACCCCAGCCTCGCGGGCGACCGCGAAGAGCTCGTCGCCGTGCTGGGCGAGCAGCTGCTTGTTGGCGGTGACTACCGGCTTGCCGGCGCGCAGCGCCGCGAGCACGTACTCGCGGGCCGGCTCGGTCCCGCCCATCAGCTCGACGACGAGGTCGGAGCCCTCGAGGATCGACGCGAAGTCCCCTTCGCCGCGGGTCAGCACGCCGCAGACCTGCGGCCGCCGCCCGGTCGCCGCCTCGACCGCCTCGGCCCGCTCGGCGAGCAGGTCGGCGAAGGCGGCGCCGACGGTGCCGCGTCCCAGCAGCCCGATGCGGACGGGTTTGGAGGCCTCCGAGCCCACGGCGCCCTAGACGTCCCTCGCCGTCAGGTCCTCGTAGGTCTCGCGCCGGACCACGACCCGCGCCTCGCCGTCGCGGCAGAAGACGACCGGCGGCCGCGGGATGCCGTTGTAGTTGTTCGACATCGCGTAGCCGTAGGCGCCGGTCGCGGGGGTGACGAGGACGTCGCCGACCGCCGGCTCGGCCAGCAGGGCGTCGCGGACGATCACGTCGCCGGACTCGCAGTGCTTGCCCGCCACCGTGACCGTCGTGTCGGAGGGGGCGGCGGCGCGGTCGGCGATCACCGCGTCGTAGCGGGAGCCGTAGAGCATCGGCCGCAGGTTGTCGGACATGCCGCCGTCGACGGCGACGTAGGTCCGCACCCCGGGGATCTCCTTGACGGTGCCGACCCGGTAGGCAGTGACGCCGCTGTTGGCGACCAGGGAGCGGCCGGGCTCGACCAGGATCCGCACGCCCTTCCCGAAGACGTCGTGGACGCCGCGGACCTTGACGTCGACGTAAGCGTCGATCGAAGGTGGCTCGTCCTCGGCGGTGTAGGCGACGCCGAGGCCGCCGCCGACGTTGACGACGCGGCACCAGTCGCCGGCCAGGTCGCCGAGCGCCTCGATCGCCAGCTTGTAGGGCTCGAGCTCGAAGATCTGCGAGCCGATGTGGGCGTGCAGCCCGACCAGCTCGAGCTTCTCGGCGGCGAGCACGCGCTCGATCGCCCGCGCCGCCAGCCCGTCGGCGAGGCCGAAGCCGAACTTGGAGTCGAGCTGGCCGGTGGTGATGTAGTCGTGGGTCGAGGGCTTGATCCCGGGCGTGACCCGGATCAGCACCCGCAGCGGTTCGTCGAGGATCCGCTCGCAGCGCTCGATCTCGTCGAAGGAGTCGACGATCAGGTGGCCGATCCCGGCGCGGGCCGCGAAGAGGATCTCCTCGTCGGACTTGTTGTTGCCGTGCATGTGGATGCGCTTCGGGTCGAAGCCCGCCTCGAGCGCCATGTGCAGCTCGCCGCCGGAGGCGACGTCGACCGAGAGTCCCTCCGCGGCGAAGAGCCGGTAGGCGGCGGTGCAGGGGAAGGACTTGCTGGCGAAGAGGATTTCGAAGTCGTCGGTGCGCCGCTCGAACGCCTCGCGGTAGGCGCGGGCGCGGGCGCGGATGTCGTCCTCGGCGTAGACGTAGGCGGGCGTGCCGAACTCTTCGGCC
>JALZHV010000317.1 GCA_030860625.1 Actinomycetota bacterium | reverse complement strand
CCTTCACCCAGCCGTTTTCGATCGACGGCGTCGACCACTTCGTCAGCGCCAGCATCGGCGTCGCCGTCTCGCGGGCTTCCGAGGAGCGCCCGGTCAACGCCGAGCTCTTGATCCGCGACGCCGACGCGGCGATGTACCGGGCCAAGGAAGGCGGGCGCTCGCGCTGCGTCCTCTTCGACGCTGAGATGCGGGCGGGGGCGATGAAGCGGCTGGAGGTCGAACGGGAGCTGCGCTACGCGCTGGAGCGCGACGAGCTGGCGCTCCACTACCAGCCGGTCGTCAACCTGCGCTCGGGCGAGATCACCGGCCTCGAGGCGCTGGTCCGCTGGCGCCACCCTGACCGCGGGATGCTCGACCCGATCGAGTTCGTCTCGATCGCCGAGGACAGCGGCCTGATCGAGCCGATCGGGCGCTGGGTGCAGGAGCGCGCCTCCCGCCAGATGCTCGAGTGGCACCAGCTGCGGCCCGACTCGCGCCCGCTCGACGTCGCCGTCAACCTCTCCGCCCGCCAGGTCGCCCACCGCGACCTGCCGGCGGCGGTGGAGGAGATCATCGCCCGCACCGGGCTCGACCCGGTCCACCTCCGCCTCGAGATCACCGAGAGCGTGCTGGTCGAGGAGTCGCAGACGGCGATCTCGACCCTGCACGCGCTGAACGAGCTCGGCGTCCGCCTCGTCCTCGACGACTTCGGCACCGGCTACTCCTCGCTCGCCTACCTCAACCGCTTCCCCTTCCACGCCCTCAAGATCGACTGCTCGTTCGTCGAAGCGCTCGGGATCGAGCAGGAGGCGACCGCGATCGTCGAGGCGATCATCGGGATGGCGCGGGCGCTATCGCTGGAGGTGATCGCCGAGGGGGTCGAAAACGAGGTGCAGCTGTCGGAGCTGCGGCGGCTCGGCTGCGACTACGGCCAGGGGCATCTCTTCCACGCGGCGATGCCCGACCGCGAGGTCAGCCGCCTGATCGCCGAAGGCAGCTTCGGCTATTCGGGGATCTCGCCCGAGGGCAGGTAGCCGTTGTCGAGCAGTTCGCTCGGCTCCGGCAGCGATTCGATCAGGCCGTTGTCGCGCATCCAGGCGACGAAGGCTTCCCACTCTTTCGGGTCCATGTAGCCGTAGGGCTGGTCCCCGCTGCTGGCGCCGAGCAGCGGCAGCGTCGCCTCCACCTCGGCGGCGGCCAGTTTCGGTTCGAGGTCGGGGTTGGCTTCGGTGATCGCGGCGGTCGCGGCGCCCGGCTCCTGGACGGCCGCCTCGGTGCCGCGCGCGAGCGCGGCGAGGAAGAGGCGGAACTTCTCCGGGTCGGCTTCGAGGCTCTGGCGGTTGGCGACTAGGACCAGCTCGTCGTAGGTGGGGACGCCGAGCTCGTCGACCGGGGTGACGGTGGGGCCGAGTCCGCGCAGTCGCAGGTCCACTCCCTCGACGTTGCGGAAGCCGCCCAGGATCGCGTCCGCCGAGCCGCTGGTGACGGCCGGGAGCAGCCCGAAGCCGACGTTGACGACTTTGACGTCCTCGGGGGCGAGGTTCACGCGGGCGAGGATCGTCTCGAGGAATTTGTCCTGGTAGGGGATGCCGGCGGTCGCGATCGTCTTGCCTTTCAAGTCGCCGATGCCTTTGATCCCGGATTTCTTCACCCAGATCAGCGAGGTCAGCGGCTGGTTGACGAGGGCGGCGACGGCGACCACGTCGAGGCCCTGCTCGCGGGCCAGCACCACCTCGGGCTCATAGGAGATCGCCAGGTCGGTGCGGCCGGCGGCGACCTGCTTCAGCGGCGCCGCGGGGTCGGACGGGGTGGCGATGCTGACGTCGAGCCCGGCTTCCCCGAAGAAGCCGAGCTTCTCCGCCATGTAGATCCCCGCGTGGTCGGGGTTGGGGTAGAAGTCGAGCGTCAGTGAGAAGGCCTCGCGCTCGCCGCCGCTCTCCTCGGACTTCTCGCCGCAGGCGGCGAGGCCGAGTGCGAGCACGAGGACGACGAGGGCGATCGCCGGGATGCGGAGACGCGTCATCGACTGAGTTCTATCGCCAACGGACGACGCGCCGCTCGGCGAGCGCGGTGAGGCCGATCAGGGCGAGCGCCATCGCCGAGAGGACGACCACGGTCGCGAACTGCCGGGCCACGAGGTAATAGGCCTGGTCTGACTGGAGCAAGCGGCCGAGTCCTGCGCTGGAACCGGACCACTCCGCGAAGACGGCGGCGATCGGGGCCACCACCACGGCGATCTTCACCCCGGTGAAAAGACTGGGAAGGGCGGCCGGGGCTTCCACCCGCCAGAACCGCTGCCAGCGGGAGGCGTCGAGGCTTCGCATCATCTTCACCGCCTCTGGATCGACCGAGCGCAGCCCGGCGAGGGCGTTGACGGTGATCGGGAAGAAGCAGATCAGGGCGACGATCACGATCTTCGTCGTGATGCCGTAGCCGAACCAGGCGACGAGGATGGGGGAGATGACGATGATCGGGATCGTCTGGGAAGCGACGACAAGGGGGTAGGCAGCGTCGCGCAGGGCCCTCCACTGGTGCATGAGGATTGCCGAGCCGACTCCGATCACGAGGGCGGCAAGGATCCCGAACAGGATCTCCCGCAGCGTCACCCAGGCGTTGTCGGCGAGCAGGCCTCGGTTCTCCCAGAGGGCCTCCCCGATTTCCACGGGCGAGGGGACGAGGTAGTGCTCGAGGCTGAAGCGATCGGCGATGAAGCCGGTGGAGCTGGCGAGTTGCCAGAGCCCGAGCAGCAGTGCGATCAGGGCCGGAGGCAGCAGCCAGCGCCTCATCGCGATCCCTCCCGCAGCGCCCGCAGCGCCTCCTCGCGGGCGTGGACGAACTCGGGGTC
>JALZHV010000316.1 GCA_030860625.1 Actinomycetota bacterium | reverse complement strand
GCCCTGGGCCGAGCCCTCGGCCGGCCCCGCCTGCGGGGTCGCGGCAAGTCCCACCCACCTCTACTGGGCCGGCTACGAAGGGATCGGCCGCCGCGCCTTCGACGGCGAAAAGGTCTATCCGGCGACCATCGTCCGCACCCCCACGCGCCCCTGCGGCCTCACCGTCGACCAGAGCCACGTCTACTGGGGCAGCATCCGCGGCACCTCGCTCGGGCGCGCCAACCTCGACGGCAGCGAAGCGAACCCGTCCTTCGTCACCGGCCTCAAAGAACCGTGCGACGTGGCGGTTGGCGCCGGGCGCCTGTTCTGGATGGAGGCGAACGGGATCGGCCGGGCCAACCTCGACGGCTCCGCGCCGGAGCGCGAATTCGTCCCGCTCTCGCCCTTCAAATCGAGCTGCGGCCTCGCCGTCGGTGGCCGCTACCTCTACTGGGGAGAGCTGGGGACGATCCGCCGCCTCGACCTCGAGGAAGACGAAGCGCCCGCCGAGGTCCTCGTCTCCGGTGTCGGCGGGGTCGAAGGGATCACCCTCGACGCCAACTACATCTACTGGGTCAACCGCGGCGAAGACAACGTCGCCGGCATCGGCCGCGCACGCCTCGACGGCAGCGAAGCCAACGCGAGGTGGATCGTCAGCCCGGAGCACAACCTCGGCGGCGTCGCCGTCGACGCCCGGCCTTCGCCGCCGCCGATGATCCTGCCCTCGCGCCCGGTCCTCTTCGCCAAGAACGCCGAGTACAACCTCCGCTCCGGGGCGATCCGGATCGGCGCCTACGTTCCCGGCCAGGGAGACCTCAGGGTCACCTCGCCGGGCCTGGCCTGGAAGGTCTTCCGCAGCGACGTTCCCCGCCCCGCCTGGGCGAACGCCTACCTCTGGTCAGTGCGGTTTCGCGCCGGCAGCGGGCCGGTGGGGAAGCGGATCCGCTCCCAGCTCAAGCGCCGGGGCTGGGCGAAGGTGACGCTGCGCCTCTCCTACACCCAGGACGGCGTCTACCCGGTCACCGCCTCGCGGCGGTTCGTCCTGCGCCGCTACCCGGGCGCGAAGGCCGCCTGGGTCAAGCACCCCAAGCCGGTGAAGCGATGAAGAAGGCCCTCGGCGCCTCCGCGGCGGCCGTCGCCCTGCTGATCGTCGCGCTGCTGCTGCCGAGCGTCGCCTCGGCCGAGCCGCCGCCCAACGACGACTTCGCCGCCGCCACCCCGTTCTTCGACCGGGGCCGGAACGACAACGCCTCCGGCAGCACCGAAGAAGCGACCCGCGAGCCCGGGGAGCCGGCGCACGGCGGCTTTGCGACCGGCGCCTCGATCTGGTTCAAGTGGACGGCCTGGGTGGGAGGGACGGCGAAGGTCTACCCCTGCAGCGGCAGCTTCCATCCCGTCATCGCCGTCTACACGGGCAGCTCGCTCGGCTCGCTGACGCCGGTCGGGAGCCCGATCGACATCGGCCCCACCGGCGAATTCTGCACCCTCGGCGGCAAGGGCGGCGTCGCCTTCGAGGCCGTCCCCGGCCAGACCTACTCGATCGCGGTCGACGGCGCCCCCGGCGAAACCGGTTGGGTGGACCTGGTCGCGCTCGACGCGCCGTTCCCGCCGTTCAGCGCCACGCCCCGGATCGCGCGCAAGATCGTCGTCAAGGGCCGCCAGGCGAAGATCCGCTTCGCGTCCTCCTACGGCCCCGCCACCTTCCTCTGCAAGCTCGACCGCCGCGCCGCCACCCCCTGCACCTCGCCCGTCGCCTACTCGGGCCTGCGTGCGGGCCGGCACCGGATCGCGGTGACGGCGATCGGCGACCCCGGTGCCCCGCTGCTGCCGCCCGCGGTGCGCCACTTCCGCATCCACAAAGGAAAGGGCCGATGAGCAGCCGCGCGCTCAGCCGCTCGGGCCTGATCGCCCTCGTTCTCGCCTGCGCCTGGCTCGGCGCCGCGCGAGCGGAGGCGGCGGTCTACTGGGGCGCGAACAGCATGGTCGGCGCCGCCAACAACGACGGCACGATGCCCTTCGGCAGCTATCCCTACGAAGTCTCCGGCACGATCCCGCGCGGCAGCGTCTGCGGGGTCGCGGTCAACGGCACCCACCTCTTCTGGGGGGACCTCTCGAACCACGCGATCGGCCGGATGGAGCTGAGCAACACGATCGACGGCCGGGTGGGAATCAACGAGCCGAGAGTCCTGATCGACCAGGCCCTCGTCTCCGGCATCGCCCAGCCCTGCGGGGTCGCGGTCGACGCCGGCCACCTCTACTGGGCGGACGCCGCGGGCGCGATCGGGCGCGCCGATCTCGACGGCAGCCACTTGGAGCGCGGCTTCATCGACGGGCTCGACTGGCCCTGCGGGGTCGCAGTCGACGACACCTACGTCTACTGGGGCGAACTGGAAAGCGAAACGATCGGTCGCGCCCGGCTCGACGGCACCGAAGTCGACCCGGCCTTCATCGACGCCGGCGCGATCGTCTGCGGCCTTGCCGCCACCCCGACCCACCTCTACTGGAGCGGCCAGGAACCCAACTCGATCGGCCGCGCGAGCATCGACGGCAGCAATCCCCAACCAAGCTTCATCCCGCTCCTGGGGAGCCCCTGCGGGGTCGCCGTCAACTCCTCGCACGTCTACTGGGCGAACTGGCACGAACCCGGTGTCTACGTCAGCCGCGCCAACCTCGACGGCAGCGCCGCCGCCGCGCTCGTCGGCGCCCAGTTCTACGAGGCCTCCTGCGGCGTCGCGCTCGACTCGCGCGTGTTCCAGCCCCGGCCGCCGCTGCCTTCCTCCCCGATCCGCTTCGGCCCGGTCAAGCGCCTGAAGAAGGGCCGCTTGCTGGAGCTGACGATCTACATCCCCGAGCAGGGC
>JALZHV010000315.1 GCA_030860625.1 Actinomycetota bacterium | reverse complement strand
AAAGCTCAACCACGCTGGCCGTAGAGGTGGGGGAGGGGCAGGCGGCGGCGGTGGCGGAGCTGATGCGCGGCGCCGGCTTCGCGGAGGTCGAGACGCGGCGCGACCTGGCCGGGATCGAGCGCGTGGTGGTGGGGCGGCGGTGACCGAGGTCATCCGCATCGAACGGGGTCAGGCCGACGTGGCGCGCTCGGCGCTGGAACGGACGATCTCCGGCGGCGGCGTCGCCGTCTTCCCCTCCGACGGCCTCTACGGCCTCGCCTGCGACCCGCTCGACGCGGGGGCGATCGCGAAGATCCACCGGCTCAAGGGCCGCGACGACGGCAAGCCCTCGGCGGTCATGTACTTCTCGCCTTTGGCGATCCGCGAGCTGGTCGCGAACCTCGGCCCGCGGACCAAGGCCGCCGTCAGCGCCCTCCTGCCGGGACCGGCGACGCTGGTCGTCGCCAACCCGCAGCGGCGCTACCCGCTCGCCTGCCGCCAGGATCCCGAACGGCTCGGCATCCGCCTGATCGCCGGGCCGCTGGGAGGGACGATGTGCCCGGTCTTCCAGACCTCGGCCAACCTCAGCGGCGAGCCGTCGCCCGCGCGCTTCGAGGACGTCCCCGCCTCGATCGTCGAGGGCGCCGACCTGGCGATCGACGGCGGCGAGCTGCCGGGCCTCCCGTCCACCGTCGTCGACATCACCTCGATCGAGCAGGACGGCTCCTGGCGGGTCCTCCGCGACGGCGCCCTCTCGCCCGGGGACCTGGCGAGCAAGCTGGCCTCGGTCGGCCTCGGCTGAGGCGAAGGCGCTGTCAGCAGCGGGGCCGGCCCCCGTAGGGCAGGCTGACCCGGCGCTGGGACCGGTTGTCGTTCTCGTTCGACTCGAAGAGGTGTTCCTTCGGATCGACGATCATCCGGTAGACGAAGCAGCCGCGCAGGCCGGCGACGTCGATCCACTGCTGGTGGTAGGCGGCGGGGTAGATGTCCGACCAGCCGACCGAGGTGCCGAGGGTGACCCGGTCGCGGAAGGGGTTCTGGTTGCAGCCGGGGTAGACCCAACTGTCGGGCGAGCGGGAGCTGTTCTGGGTGTGGGTGAGGTCGCGCAGGCAGTAGTTGAGCTTCGGGCTGGTGCGGACGACCTCGCCGAGGCTGCCGTCGGAGCGGACCCGGAGCAGCTCGAAGGTCGCCAGCTGGTGGACCTTCCAGTAGGAGCCGCCGAAGTAGGTGCCGACGTAGGTGAAGCGCAGCTTCGCCCCGCTCGGCACGGTGAGGTGGCCGCCGCCTTTCTTGTAGATCCGCTGGTTGGTCTTCATGCTGCGCGGGCCGTCACGCTTGCCGCGCAGCTCCATCGGCCCGAGGCCGCGGCTCTGCACGTCGCTGGTCGCCCGCAGCAGCACCTGCGGCCCCCGCCGCTCGACGTAGAGCTCGCTCGGCGGCGCGATCTTCAGGTTGGGGCAGAGGAGGCTCTGCGCTCGCGGCCCTTCGCAGGGGTTGTCGACGGCGGCCGCGGCGGTGGCGGGCGCTGCCAGGACCAGTAGAAGAGCCAGGAAAGTGAGGAGAAGGCGACCTCTCACCGGCCCCAGACTATCCATGCCCGTTGCTATCGTCGCCCGACCATCGCCGAGATTCCCGAAAACTTCCAAAACGCGCCGCTGGCCGAGGTCGACCCCGAGATCGCGGGGGTCCTCGACGCCGAGCTGAGGCGCCAGCAGCGGACGCTGGAGATGATCGCCTCGGAGAACTTCGTCCCGCAGGCGGTGCTCGAGGCGGTCGGCTCGGTGCTGACCAACAAGTACGCCGAGGGCTACCCGGGCAAGCGCTACTACGGCGGCTGCGAGGAGGTCGACGTCGCCGAGCAGCTGGCGATCGATCGCGCCCGGGAGCTGTTCGGCGCCGAGCACGCCAACGTCCAGCCCCACTCCGGGGCCCAGGCCAACAACGCCGCCTATATGGCGCTGATCGAACCGGGGGACACGATCCTCGGCCTCGCCCTCGACCACGGCGGCCATCTCAGCCACGGGATGAAATTGAACGTCAGCGGCAAGCTCTACAAACCGGTGCCCTACCACGTCAGCCGCAGGGACTTCCGCGTCGACATGGAGGAGGTCGAGCAGCTCGCGACCGAGCACCGCCCCGCCGTGATCGTCGCCGGCTGGTCCGCCTACCCGCGCCAGCTCGACTTCGCCGCCTTCCGCGAGATCGCCGACATGGTCGGGGCGAAGCTGATGGTCGACATGGCCCACTTCGCCGGCCTCGTCGCCGCCGGCGAGCACCCGAACCCGGTCGAGCACGCCGACGTGGTGACGACGACGATTCACAAGACGCTGGCCGGCCCCCGCAGCGGCATGATCCTCTGCCGCGAGGAGCACGCGAAAGCCATCGACAAAGCGATCTTCCCCGGCCAGCAGGGCGGGCCGCTGATGCACACGATCGCCGCCAAGGCCGTGGCGCTCCACATCGCTTCCAGCGAGGGGTTCGCCCAGCGCCAGCGGCAGACGGTCGCCAACGCCAAGGCGTTCGCGGCGGGCCTGGAAGAGGGCGGCGTCCCCGTCATCACCGGCGGCACCGACGTCCACCTCGTCCTCGTCGACCTCACCCCGACCGGCCTCGACGGCCAGACCGGGGAGGACCGGCTCGAGGAGGTCGGGATCACCGTCAACCGCAACGCGATCCCCTTCGACGAGCGGCCGCCGATGAACCCCTCGGGCCTGCGGATCGGCACCCCGGCGCTGACCACCCGCGGGATGGGTGAGGAGGAGATGCGCGAGATCGCCGAGGTGATCGTCGCCGCCCTCGGCCCCGACTTCGAGGCGGAAAAAGCCGCGCTGGCCGAGCGGACCTCGGCCCTGATGGAC
>JALZHV010000314.1 GCA_030860625.1 Actinomycetota bacterium | reverse complement strand
CGAGGCCGGCCGCACCGCGACCGTGGCCTATGTGGAGATCGCTGCCGACGGGTCGTCGGTGGCCTACGCGCTCGCCGGCCACCCGCCGCCGCTCGTGATCCCTCGCGAGGGCGACGCGCACTTCCTCGACGGCAACCACGGCGTGCCGCTGGGTGTCCTTCCCGAGAACGTGTACGAGGAGGAGACCTGCGACCTCGCCGCGGGCTCGACGCTGTTCCTCTACACCGACGGCCTGATCGAGCAGGGCCGCCCCGGCTACGACGCCGGCCTCTCCTCCCTCGCCGAGCGGATCGACTCCGCCAGCCGCCGCCCTACGCAGCTGGTGCAGCGAATCGAAGACGAACTCAAGACCGAAGAGCTCGAAGACGACGTCGCCCTCCTCGCCTTCGCCCTGAGCTAAGCGGCGTCCCAGGGGGCGGCGCCGGCCAGGACCGCGGAGCGATAGGCGTCGAAGCGGCCGACCTGGATCGCGCGGCGGGCGTGGGTGGTGAGCTCGCGCATGTAGGTGAGGTTGTGGAGGACGATGAGGCGGACGGCGGTCAGCTCCTCGGCGCGGGAGAGGTAGCTGATGTAGTCGCGGTCGTGGCGCTGGCAGGCGGGGCAGGGGCAGCCCTCGACTATGGGGTTGCGGTCGCCGACCCAGCGGCCCTTGCGGAGGTCGAGGCGCCAGCGGGTCTCCGGGCTCGGCGCCAGGGCGACGCCGTGGCGGGAGAGGCGGGTGGGGACGGCGCAGTCGAAGACGTCGAGTCCGAGGGCGATGCCGCCGAGCAGGTCGTCGACCTCGCCGATCCCGAGCAGGTGCTTTGGCGCCTCCTCCGGCAGGAGCGGCGCGGTCATCGCCAGTACCGCCGCCATCTCCTCCTTGTCGCGGCCGAGGGTGCCGCCGATCGCGAGGCCGTCGACGCTGGCCTCCGAGACGGCTTGGGCCGATTCGCGCCGCAGGTCCTCGTGGGTCCCGCCCTGGACGATCCCGAAGACCGCCTGGCGCTCCGGCCCCTCGCGTTCGTGCCAGGCGAGGCAGCGGTCGAGCCAGCGGTGGGTGCGCTCGGTCGAGCGGGCGGTGTAGTCGCGGTCGGCGTGGAAGGGCGTGCACTCGTCGAAGACGAGGGCGATGTCGGAGCCGAGCGCCGCCTGCACGCTCATCGAGACCTCGGGCGAGATGAAGAGCTCGGCGCCGTCGTGCGGGGACTGGAAGCGGGCGCCCTCCTCGCTGATGTCGACCCTGGAGCCATGGTTGCCGGAGCGGCCGCTGCCCTTGACCTCGTTGGCGACGCCGCCGTGGGCGAGCGAGAAGACCTGGAAGCCGCCGGAGTCGGTGATCAGCGCCCTCTCCCAGTTCATGAAGCCGTGCAGGCCATCGGCGGCGGCGATCCGCTCCGGCCCCGGCGAGACGAACAGGTGGTAGGTGTTGCCGAGGATCAGCTGGTAGCCGAGCCCGGCGACCTCGGCGGACGCGAGCCCGCGCACCGTCCCTTTCGTGGCCAGCGGGATGAAGGCGGGCGTCTCGATCGGGCCGTGGGCGGTATAGATGACGCCCGCGCGGGCGCTGCCGTCGCGGGCGTCGATCTCGAACCTCAGTCGCTGCGGGTCGTTGCGCACGCCCGCAGCGTATGGGTCGGCCGGCTCAGCTGCCGGCTCCGACCAGCTCGCGGTCCTCGTGCTCGATCGTGCGCTGATCCTCACCCGACCGGATCTCGATCCTGGTCGGCTTCCTCTCTGCCGGCTTAGGCATCCGCACCTCGAGCACGCCGCGCTCGAAGCCGGCCTCGATGTTGTCGGCCTCGATGCCTTTCGGCAGCTCCAGCGCCCGGGAGAACCGTCCGAACGAGCGCTCGACCCGGTGGAACCCCTCTCGCTTCTCCTCGTGCTGCGCCTTGCGCTCGCCGGAGATCGTGAGGATTCCCTCTTTGACCTCGATCTCGATGTCGTCGCGGTCCAGGCCCGGCAGGTCCGCACGCAGGACGAGGTGGTCCTCGGTCTCGACCACGTCCATCGGTGGAATCCATCGGCGCGAGCCGAAGCCGTTGACGGCGGCGCCGTCACGACGGCCGAAGAAGCTGTCGAAGAGCCTGTTCATGTCGCCCTGGAGAGCGTCCAGCTCCCGGGTCGGATCCCATCTCACAAGTGCCATCTTCGTACCTCCTGCTTCTAAGGATCTTCCTGACAGGGATTATTAAATCTAAGTCTCTTCCTGTCAAGCCTGAAGTATCAGGGGGGAGAACCTGCGGCTCTGCACCCTTAAGGAGGTGATGGACTCTCCACGCGCATATGGACCCTGCGCACCTTTGCGCGATCCCGATGTCCTCGACAGGATCTTTGCCAACGCCTTCGTGATCGCCTCGGCACGGGTGGTGCTCTTGTCGGCGGCGGTCGTCCTGCTCTTCGGAGGCATCTACATCGCCGCATCGACGGTGCACCGGATGCGGCATGGCCAGTGGCTCTATCGCGCGGGTCCGTTCGAGGCTCACCTGCCGGAGGCGGCCTCGGAAGAGATGACGGGCATAGGAGATAACCTAAGGCCCTACCTCGAAACCGCTGAGGAAAATCGAAGGCTCCTGGCCCTGCTCGCAAAGCGCGACCAGCAACTCGAAAAAGCTCTTCAAGACAAAGGCGAGGAATAGGAATCGCGATGGACGACGCCGAGAAGACTCCTGTGACGATGGACCGCGAGCAGGTACTGCGGGAAATCGCAGAAGATCGCGAGTTCATTCGACACGCGGAACAGCAGAACGAGATCCGGCGCTTGAAATTTGAACAAGCCGAACGGTCGCTGCAGCGCCTCCGGCGGATAATCGATCGAATGGCCGCAGCCGCCGGTTGAGCTTGCGAAGAAAGACGA
>JALZHV010000313.1 GCA_030860625.1 Actinomycetota bacterium | reverse complement strand
CCGCCGCCGAGCTCGACGACGCGGTCACGATCGTCCTCGGCGACGGCGACTTCCTCGACGCCGGCGGCCTCTCCGTCGAAGCCCTCTTCACCCCCGGCCACGCCGCCGGCCACCTCGCCTACCTGGTCGAAGGCACCGACCTCTTCACCGCTGACGTCCTCTTCAAGGGCACGGTCGGCGGCACGATGGCGCCCGGCGCCAGCGGCTTCGCCGACCTCAAAGCCTCGGTGATGCGGCTGATGGAGCTGCACCCCGAGACCGCCGTCCACCCCGGCCACCGGGAGGCGACGACGATCGGCGCCGAGTGGGAAAGCAACCCCTTCGTGCGGATCTGGCGCGGCCTCGACTCGACGGCTGAGGAGCAGGTGACGGTCTGGGGCCGCCCGGCGACGCTGAAGCTGTGGGCCCCCGACTACGACGGCGGCAACAAGGCCTGGATCGTCTTCGGCGACTCCGGCGAGGAGGCGATCGTCGGCGGGTCACAGGTCGAGCGCGGCTGACTCTCAGGCTGGACCTTTAGTCCTTTTCCCGCATTTGGACAGATGTGCGATGGGTTAATCGCTGCTTTGTCTCCACACTGCACCGATGACCACGCGCATACAAGAATTCTTTTTCAATTGGTATCCCGTCTTCGGGGTCGTCTTCATGTCGATCCTCTGCTTCGTCTTCCTGAAAATGATGCGGGGGATGATGGGCAGTACCAAGCCGGAGACGGTGAAGGCGAGCCGCACGGCTCCGGTCCTCTGGGAGGAGGTGCAGGGGGTCGACGCCGCCAAGGAAGAGCTGATGGACGTGGCCGCCTGGCTGCGCGAACCCGACCGCTTCTCCGCCCTCGGCGCCCAGGCCCCGCGCGGGGTCCTGCTGCATGGCCCCCCCGGCACCGGGAAGACGATGCTGGCGCGCGCGGTCGCCGCCCAGGCCGGCGTCGACTTCTTCGCCGCCTCGGGCTCCAGCTTCGTCGAGATGTTCGTCGGCCGCGGCGCCGCCCGCATCCGTCGCCTCTTCAAAGACGCCCGCAAGGCCGGCCGCGCCGTCATCTTCATCGACGAGCTCGACGCGATCGGCGGCTCCCGCAGCGACGGCGGCGGCGACGGCGGCACCAGCGAGCGCGAGCAGGCGCTGAACCAGCTGCTGGTCGAGCTCGACGGCTTCGAGAGGGACCCCGGCCTGGTGATCGTGATCGCCGCCTCCAACCACGTCGAGAAGCTCGACAAGGCGCTGCTGCGCCCGGGCCGCTTCGACCGCCGCGTGCTCGTCGCCCCGCCCGACCGCGCCGGCCGCGAGGCGATCCTCCGCAGCCACGCCAAGAACAAGCCGCTGGCGCCCGACCTCGACCTCACCGACGTCGCCCGCAAGACCACCGGGATGACCGGCGCCCAGCTCGCCAACGCGCTCAACGAGGGGGCGATCATCGCCGGCCGCGCCGGGCGCTTCTACATGACCCGCGAGGACCTCGACGAGGCGCTGCTGCGCCAGGCCGTCGGATCCCAGCAGGCGCGTCGCCTCAACGCCAAGGAGCGGCGGATCGTCGCCTATCACGAGGCCGGCCACGCGCTCTGCCGCCGCCTGCTCGGGCTCGACCCGCCGGAGATCCTCAGCATCGTCCCCCGCGGCCCCGCCCTCGGCTTCGTCGCCCACTCGCCGCAGGAGGACAGCTACCTCAAGTCCCGCGAGGATCTGCTGGACGAGGTGGTCACCCTGCTGGGCGGCCGCGCCGCCGAGGAGGTCGTGCTCGGCGAGACCTACTCGGGCGCCGCCGACGACCTCAACCGGGTCCACCTGGTCTGCAAACAGATGGTCGCCGAATTCGGGATGGGCGTCGCCATGGACCACGACGGGCCGGCGCCGATCGCGATGCCGACCGGCGACTACGCCGTCTCCGACGAGACCCGCCGCGAGGTCGACCAGGCGGCGATGATCCTCGCCCGCGAGGCCTACCGCCGGGCGCGGGCGCTGATCGCCGCCAACCTCGAGGTCGTCGACCACCTGGCGGTGCTGGCGCTGGAGCGGGAGACGCTGACCCGCGAGGAGCTCGACGAGATCTTCGACTCCCATGAGCTGCGCGGACTGGTCGACCCCCACGGCTCCGGCGCGGCGCTGGTCGCGATGAGCAAGGAGCTTGCGGACTAAAAATTTAGACCGGGTTTGGCCAGACAGCCAATTGGGGGACTAGACTCACTGACCAGACGACCAGTGAGCGACCGTGAGCATTACTTCCCGCCGGGCCGATCGATGGCGCGGCGCGTCCACGGCGCTCGGGCGGTCGGCCTCCTCTACGGGCAGCGGGCGCTCCTGATCGGGGCGCTCGAACCGCTCACCTACACGGGGACGATGCTCAGCACCAAGGCGGGGGACCATCCGTTCACCCGCCTTGCCCGCACGGCGAAGATCCAGGAGACCGTCTTCCTTGGCACCAGGGCCGAGGCCGACAAGGCACTGGCGGCGGTGCACCGGCTGCACGAGCGGGTGCGGGGGACGCTGCCCGAGGCGGCCGGAGCCCACCCCGCCGGCGCCGCCTACTCGGCCTTCGACCCGGAGCTGATGCTGTGGACGCTGGCGGTGATCGCCGACTCGGGCCGAGCGATGTACGAGACGCTGGTGACGCCGCTCCGCGAAGCCGAGCGCGAGGCGCTCTGGCAGGACTACGTCCGCTTCGGCGAACTCTTCGGGCTGCCGTGCGAGGCGGTCCCCGGCAGCTACCGCGAGTTCGCCGCCTGGTTCGAGGAGAGGCTGGCCTCGCCCGACCTGCACGCGACCCCCCACGCCTTGGAGATGGCGCCGCTGGTCGCCTTCGAGCAGCCGGTGCCGCGCTCGGCCCGCGCCAACATCGCCGTCCAGAAC
>JALZHV010000312.1:2159-2852 GCA_030860625.1 Actinomycetota bacterium | reverse complement strand
GCCGAGGAGCTGCTGGTCGCGGCCGGGGTGGAGGACGCCGCCGAGGCGCTTGGGAACTGGCCGGAAAGCGCCGAGATCCCGGTCGAGCCCGAGCCCACGCCTGCGCCCTGAGGCGTTCTCAAAAAGAACCCCGGGGATTGAGCAAGATAGCTTGATTGCTACGAAATCGTGTGTTATGAATGCTTTTGCCGGACGATCAACCGGTCAGGAGGCGGGGCCATCGGATATGGGAAACCGCCTTGGGGTGGCAAAGGAGGACCAATCCTGAGCCAGGGCTCTACATCGTCATGACGAGCCTCTGGTCACGTCGGCGCGGCCGACGTCGCCCCGCCTCCTCTTTTCTTCTTCGGCCGCGCTAGTCGCGAGGCGGCCGCTTCACCTCGAAGCGGCGGGCTTTCGGCAGCCAGGAGATCCCGGCGCAGAGCTCGCTTGGGGTGGTCCCGAGGGCGCCGGCCAGCTTGACGATCGTCGCCAGGCGCGGCTCCCGGCCCGCCCGCTCCAGCAGCGAGACCTCGGTCCGGTGCAGGTCGCAGAGGTAGCCGAGCTCTTCCTGGGAGACGCCGGCCGCGGCGCGGGCCCGGCGGAGGTTGACGGCAAAGCGCTCCTGCGGAGTCATTGCGCCCGATCCTTTTGATTTGCGGACAGAAACTCTACAGACAAGGAGTTTCTGCCATTTATCGGCGCTTCTGGTTC
>JALZHV010000312.1:0-2149 GCA_030860625.1 Actinomycetota bacterium | reverse complement strand
CCGCTACCTTGCAGCGACGGCTCCGTGTGCCGGAAGCCGCTTATTTACGCAGAAAGCATTGAGCGCTAGCTAACCATGTGTTACAACCTTTCGATTGTCAGGACGAGTGCCGAGGCATCGGCGGCAAAGGAGGAGTCATGAGTGACGCGGCAGGTCCGCATCTCACCGAGCCCGATGGGCTCCGGACCAACTCCTGTGCCACCGAACTCGTCTGCCCGAACTGCGGGCACCGCGCGGCGCTTACCGATACCGCCTTCCGCTGTCCGAGCTGCGATACCGGCCTCGACATCGAGTACGACTACGAGCTGGCGAAGTCGCGGATCGCCGAGCGCCCGCTCGCGGAGCGTCCCCGCAACATCTGGCGCTTCGAGGAGCTGCTGCCGATCTCGAGCCGCTACGCGGCCGACCACGTCGCCCAGTTCGCCGGGCTGACGCCGCTGATCCCCGCCAAGCGGCTGGGGGCGGAGCTGGGACTGCGCAACCTCTACGTCAAGGACGACTCGACCAACCGGCCCTCGCTCTCCTACAAGGACCGCGTCGTCAGCATGGCCGTGGGACGGGCCCTCGAGCTGGGCGCGACCGAGATCGGCTGCGTCTCGACCGGCAACGTCGGCACCTCGACGGCGGCGCTGGCCGCGGCGGCCGGGCTCAAGCCCTACGTCTTCTACCCGGCCAACCTCGAGCGGGCCAAGGCGCGCGGGGTGCGGGCGCTGGGCGCGCAGGTCTGCCAGGTGGACGGCAACTACGACGACGCCAACCGCGCCTGTCGCGAGCTGACCGAAAACACCGGCATCCCCTTCGCCAACATCAGCCTGCGCCCGTTCTACGCGGAGGGGGCGAAGACGCTGGGATACGAGCTGGTCGAGGAACTGGGCTGGCGCTCGCCCGACCACATCGTCATGCCTGTTGCCGGCGGCACGCTCTCCTCGCGCGTCCACAAGGGCCTGATCGAGTTCGAGAAGCTGGGCCTGGCGGAGACCGCCGCGACGAAGATCCATGTCGGCCAGCCGACGGGCTGCTCGCCGATCGCGAGGACGATCCTCGACGGGACGGAGGAGATCACTCCGGTGCAGCCCGAGACCCTGGCCCAGTCGCTGGCGATCGGCAAGCCGGGCGACGGCGCGCTGGTTGTCGACGCGGTGCGCGAGCGCGGCGGCTCGGCGGCGGCCATCCCCGACGGGGAGATCCTCGAAGCGATGGAGCTGCTGGCCCGCACCGAGGGCGTCCTCACCGAGCCCGCCGGCGGCACCACGGTGGCGGCGACGATGAAGCTCGCCCAGCAAGGGGTGATCGGCCCCGATGACGTCGCCGTGATCGTGATCAGCGGCAACGGGCTGAAGACGCTTTCCGAGCAGCCGGTCAAACCGTGGCCGGAAGGGGTGCCTTGCAACGCGGCGACGATGGAGGAAGTCATCGTCGAGTTCCGCGAGGACGGCATCCCCTCCCGCGTGTGAGCACCGCCGCGCCCCCGCACGTCGACGGCGTCACCCACCACCGGGTCCGGGCCCGCGGCATCGAGTTCCACTACGCCGAAGCGGGCGGCGGCGAGGACGTCGTCCTCTGCCTGCACGGCTGGCCGCAGCACTGGTACGAGTGGCGCCACCTGATGCCGGCGCTGGCCGACCGCCACCGCGTGATCGCGCTCGACCTGCGCGGCTTCGGCTGGTCCGAGGCGCCCGAGGGCGGCTATGAGAAGGAGAACCTCGCCGACGACGTGCTGGCGGTGCTCGACGAACTCGGGATCGAGCGGGTGAAGCTGGTCGGCCACGACTGGGGCGGCTGGATCGGGTTCCTGCTCGCCCTGCGGGAGCCGCAGCGGATCGAACGCTTCCTCGCGCTGAGCATCCTGCCGCCCTGGACCGGGTTGAAGGAGATGGCGCCGCACATATGGCGCCTCTGGTACCAGTGGGTCATCCTCAGCCCCGGCCTCGGTTACCGGCTGCACCGCAGCGGCAAGTTCATCCCGAAGGTGCTGGTCGCCAGCTCGAAGCGACGGGAGGCCTGGGACCAGGCGACGATCCACGCTTTCTCCGACACCTTCACCGAGCCAGACCGGGCTCGGGCGGCGGTGCAGATGTACCGGGTCTTCAACACCCGCGAGGTCCCCGCGATCATGCGCGGTCGCTACGACGATTCGTGCTTGCACGTC
>JALZHV010000311.1 GCA_030860625.1 Actinomycetota bacterium | reverse complement strand
GCTCGGCGCGGCGGCCGCAGGCGACGACGGCGGCGCCGAGGCGCGCCAGCTCCAGCGCCGTCTCCCGCCCAAGGCCGCTGCCGGCGCCGGAGACGACGCAGACCTGGCCCTCGAGCAAACCGTCCCTGAAGATGCGCGAATGCGAGCTTTCAGCCATCGGCGGCCAAGCCTATAGGCGGGTCGCCCACGTAAATTGGCCGGTCCGTGAGCGTCCACGCCGAACCGCACCCGCTGCACGAGCCGCTCGCCGGCGGCACCCGCGGCGCCACCGTCACGGTCGAACCGCTGATCGCCGGCCACGTCGACTGGCCGAAGGCGATGATGGTCAGCCCCGGCGGCCGGATGCTGACCGCGAAGCTGACGCGGGCGCTGCTGACCGGCAAGGAAGCGATCCCGGTCCCCTGCCCGGCCTTCCTGATCCGCCATCCAAGCGTCGGCGCGATCCTCGTCGACACCGGCCTGCACCCCTCGATCGCCACCGACGCGAAGGAGAACTTCGGCTCACTGGGGGCACGCTTCGGCAAGCCGAGCCTGAAGCCGGGTGAAGACGTCCCCTCGCAGCTGCGCAAACGCGGCCTCGATGCCGGCGAGGTCCCGATCGTCGTCCTCACCCACCTGCACATGGACCACACCTCGGCGATCTCCGAGTTCCCCAACTCGACCTTCGTCGTCAGCGAGGCCGAGTGGAAGTTCGCGGCCAGCGGTCCCAACCCGGCGGCGAACGGCTACCGCCGCGCCCACTTCGACTACGCCTTCGACTACCGCAGCGTCGACTTCAACCGCGACAACATCGATTCCTACGCCAGCTTCGGCCGCACCTTCGACCTCTTCGGCGACGGCACGATCCGCCTCGCCTACCTGCCGGGCCACAGCCCCGGCCACATGGCGGTGATCTGCCGCCTCGCCAAACGCGACTTCGTGATCGGCGGTGACTGCGTTTACCTGCTCGCCCAGCTCGACGGCTCCGAACCCGGCCCGCCGCGCCCCCACGACGCCCACAACCTGCGCCGCTCCCTGCAGGAGCTGCGCCTCTTCCACCGCCAGTTCCCCGACGCGATCGTCACGCCCGGTCACGACCCGGATTTCTACGCCCGGGTCGAGCAGCGCTACGAGTAGCTCAGGCCCAGTCGCGGGAGCGCTCCAGCGCTCGCCGCCAGCCCGCCAGCAGCTCCTCGCGCTGCGCCGCCTCCATCCGCGGCTCGTAGCGGTCGGCCTCGCGCCACATCTCCCCCACCTGCTCGACCGTCCAGATGCCGGTCGCGATCCCGGCGAGGTAGGCGGCGCCGAGCGCGGTCGTCTCGGCGATCTCCGGCACTGAGACCGGCGCCCCGAGCACGTCGGCCTGGAACTGCATCAGCCAGCGGTTGACGGTGGCGCCGCCGTCGGCCTTCAGGACCTCCAGCCGCTCCCCGGACGCCGCCTCTTGGGCGCGGACCGCGTCGACGGTCTCGTAGGCGATCGCCTCCAGCGCCGCCCGCGCGAGGTGGGCGCGGCCGCTGCCGCGGGTGAGGCCGACGATCGTCCCGCGCGCGTAGGGGTCCCAGTGCGGCGAGCCGAGCCCGGTCAGGGCGGGGACGAAGTAGACGCCGTCGTTGGAGTCGAGCGAGGCGGCCAGCGCCTCGGTCTCCCCCGCCTCCTCGATGATCCCGAGCCCGTCGCGCAGCCACTGCACGGCGGCGCCGGTGACGAAGATCGACGCCTCGAGCGCGTAGGCGACCTCCTCGCCCAGCCCCCAGGCGACCGTCCCCAGGAGGCCCTCCGGGACCTCGGGCAGCTCGGGGCCGCTGTTGAGGAGGACGAAGCTGCCGGTGCCATAGGTGTTCTTCGCCATCCCCGGCTGATGGCAGGCCTGGCCGAAGAGGGCGGCCTGCTGGTCGCCGGCCACACCTGCCACCGGCACCTCGCCGCCGAACTCGCTGGTGGTGCCGAAGACGCATGAGGACGGCAGCGGCTCGGGCAGGCGCGACGGGTCGACGCCGAGCATCCTGCAGAGCTCCTCGTCCCAGGCCAGCTTGCGGATGTCGAAGAGCATCGTCCGCGAAGCGTTCGTGTAGTCGGTGACGTGGCGACCGGTCAGCTTGAACAGCAGCCAGGAGTCGATAGTGCCGAAGACCGCCCGCTCGGCGCCCTCGGCGTTGCGCAGCAGCCACTCGATCTTGGTGCCGGAGAAGTAGGGGTCGATCGTCAGCCCGGTGCGTTCGCGGACCAGCGGCTCACGCCCGGCCTCGGTCAGCTCACCGCAGCGGTCGGCGGTGCGGCGGTCCTGCCAGACCAGCGCCCGGTGGACCGGCTCGCCTCTCTCGGGGTCCCAGGCGACGACGGTCTCGCGCTGGTTGGTGATCCCGATCGCGTCGAGCTCGGCGCCCTCGATCCCGGCGTCGGCGATTGCCTCGCGGGCGACCCGCCGCGTCACCTCCCAGATCTCGTTGGCGTCGTGCTCGACCCAGCCCGGGCGCGGGAAGTGCTGCTGGAACTCCCTGTATGCGCGCCCGGCGGCCTGGCCCTGCTCGTCGAAGACGATGCAGGTCGTGCCGGTCGTGCCCTGGTCGATGGCGAGGATCACTCGCGGCCCCTTCCGCCCATTCGGCGGGAAGCGTAAACGCGCAGGAAGTCCCGGAGCTGCCGGCCGCGATGCGCGAAGCCGCGCCACGTGCGCCCGGTCGCGCGGTGCTCGAGCGGCAGCTCGACCTCCACGACGCGGAACCCGGCGCGGTGGGCGTCCACGGTCATCCCGATCTCCATCCCGAAGCCGGGCGCGAACGGCAGGACCGCCTCCAGCACCTCCCTGCGCATCGCCCGCTGGCCGGAGATCGGCGCCTCTGGCTCGATCCCGGCGCGGCGCCGGATCGCCCAGCGCGAGAAACGCAGCAC
>JALZHV010000310.1 GCA_030860625.1 Actinomycetota bacterium | reverse complement strand
CCAAAAGGAGAGAAGATGAGCGTCGCATCCCAGCGCCTAATGGACAACATCACCTACGAGGACCTCTACCACCGCTGGGAGCAGGGGAACTGGAGCGCCTTCGACATCGACTTCTCCAAGGACCGCGAGGGCTGGCAGGCGCTGACCGACATCCAGCGCCGCTCGGCGATGTGGATCTACTCGATGTTCTATTACGGCGAGGACCGGGTCGCCGACACCCTCGCCCCCTACGTCACCGCCGCCCCGACCGAGGAGATGTCCTACTTCCTGGCGACGCAGCAGGTCGACGAGGTCCGCCACTCGATCTTCTTCCACCGCTTCTTCAAGGAGGTGATCGGCGTCGGCGGCGACTCGGTGCAGCAGACGCTCTCCTCCACCCTGCCGCAGCTGAACTGGGGCTACCGCGGCGTCTTCGACCGCCTCGACCGGATGGCCGAGGAACTCCGCAAGGACCGCTCGGTGCCGAAGTTCGCGCAGGCGATCACCCTCTACCACCTGATCGTCGAGGGCAGCCTCGCCCAGCCCGGCCAGCACTTCATCGAGGACTTCTTCGCCTCCGAGGAGACGATGCCCGGCTTCAGCGAGGGGATGACGAACGTCTCCCGCGACGAGCAGCGCCACATCGGCTTCGGCGTCAAGGTGCTCTCGGAGCTGCTCGAGGAGAGCGCCCCCGGCGCCGAGGAGAACCGCGCCGCGGTGGTCGACCTGCTGCGGGAAGTCCTCCCCTACATGCCCGCCGTCTTCTCGCCGCCCGGCATGGACCGCGAATACACCGAGTGCTACGGCTTCACGCTCGAGGAGATCTTCGCCTTCGGGATGAAACTGGTCCGCCAGCGCTGGCGCGCGATCGGCTTCCCGACCGAGGAGATGCCGCCCGGCGTCTTCCCCTTCGACCCGAACGCGACCGAGGACGAAATCGCCGAGAAACAGGTGAAGATGATGATGGCCGGCGTGATCGGCGCCCCCGACGGCCCGGCGCCGCAGTCGACGCCCGAGGTCCAGCGCCTCTACTTCGACCTGCTGACCCGAGTCGCCGACCCGGCCGCCGCCAACGGCGAGCCGTTCGTCCTGCAGTGGCGCTTCAGCGACGCCGAACCGTGGCACCTGGTCCTCGACAACGGCTCGACCCGCGCCGAGCCGGGCGAATCGCCGAGCCCGAATGTCACCATCGAAGCGAGCTGGGCCGACTGGGTCGCCTCCGGCAAACCCGATGCGAACCAGCTGAAGATGATCCTCCAGCGCCGCCTCCGCCCCCGCGGCAAGGTCCGCGACATCGCCCGGCTGCGCAAAGTCTTCAACGGGTAACGCGCGCTTGGCGCCCAGCGACTAGGAGATCGGCGGGCGCTCGCCCGCCCAGGGCCGCTCGGCCTCGATTTGGGCGGCGAGCGAGAGCAACGTCGCCTCCTCGCCGGGACGGCCGATCACCTGAACCGCCAGCGGCAGGCCGTCGGAGCCGAAGCCGAACGGAATCGACATCGCCGGGTTGCCGAGGTGGTTCCAGGGCACGCAGTAGGGATAGAAGCGGCTCATCCCGAGCACGGTCCGGATAGCGCCGCAGCCCTCCCAGCGCCGGACCGGCAGCGCCGTGCCGCCCATCACCGGCATCACCAGGACGTCGACCGAGTCGAAGATCGCGTTGACGCGGGCGATCTGGGCCGGCCGTTTGCCCATCGCCCACTGGTAGGCGGCCTCGGGAAGGATCTTGCCGAGGCGGCCGAAGCCGCGGGTGCGGCTTTCCAGTCGCTCGGGGTGGGGCACTTCTTCGATCGTCTCCGCCACTCCTTTGAGGAAGCGGGCCGTGATCGTGTCGCCGATGTCGCCCCAGTCGGGATCGCGCGGAGACACCTCGTGCCCGAGCGAGCCGAGCATCTCCGCCGCGTCGGCGACCGCCTTCTTCACCTCGTCGGAGACCGTCGGGGGAGCGGCCGCGCGGGGCGCCTTGGTCGAGTAGCCGACCCGGAGCTTGCCGGGCGGGCTCTTCGCCGCCTCGACGAAGGACCGGTCGGGCGGCGGCGGCGCTTCGGCCTCGACCGAGCCGCCGGAGACGATGTCGAGCCAGAGTGCGGTGTCGAGGACGGAGCGGCTGAGGCAGCCTTCGACCGCGAGGCCGCGCCAGCCCTCGGTCTGCGGCGTCAGCGGCACGCGCCCGCGCGAAGGCTTGAGGCCGAAGAGCCCGCATGAGGCGGCGGGAATCCGGATCGAGCCGGCGCCGTCACCGGCAGACCCGATCGAGACGAGGCCAGCCGCGACCGCCGAGCCCGTGCCGCCGCTCGACCCGCCCGGACTGCGCTGCGGGTCCCAAGGGTTGCGAGTGACGCCATAGGTAGCCGACTCGGTGAAGCCGCAGATCGCCATCTCCGGCAGCAAGGTCAACCCGATCACAATCGCCCCCGCCTCGCGCAGCCGCCGCACCACCTCCGAGTCCGCCTTCGCCGGCTCCGTAAAAGCATCGGTCCCGTGAGTGTTGACCTCCCCCATCACGTCGACTTCGTCCTTGATCGCGATCGGCACCCCCAGCAGCGGCCGCTCATCCCCCGCCTTGATCCGCGCCTCAGCCTGTTCGGCCTCCAACAACGCCCGCTCCCCGAACACCTTCCGAAACGCGTTCAGCGTCGAATCAAGTCGCTCGATCCGCTCCAGCGAAAGCTTCACCAACTCCGTCGGCGAAACCTCCCCATTCCGCACCATCTCCGCCTGCCTAGCCGCCCCAGCAAATGCAATGTCGTCTGCGCTCATGCGGCCATCCTATTGGCTACCCAGCCAGGGAAAGCGGAGTGCGCGTGCCGGGAGCGGGTGCCCCTCTCCCAGAGACCGTCGCGCAGCTGAGTCGGCCTGCTGGGTTCGGGGCGTGGTCTCAGGAGCCTCTGGGAGAGGGGC
>JALZHV010000309.1 GCA_030860625.1 Actinomycetota bacterium | reverse complement strand
GCTTCGCGGTGTTGCACTCGGCTCTCTCGCCGGGCGAGCGCTACGACGAGTGGCGCCGCCTGCGCAGCGGCGAGGCAAGCGTCTGCGTCGGCCCCCGCTCGGCTGTCTTCGCCCCGGTCCGCGACCTCGGCCTGATCGTCATCGACGAGGAGCACGACCCCTCCTACAAGCAGGAGGGCGACCCCACCTACGACGCCCGCGCGGTCGCCCGCAAACGGGCCGAGGACTGCGGCGCCGTCCTCGTCGCCGGGACCGCGACGCCGCGCCCGGAGACCTGGCTGGAGCTGCCGCGCCTGGAGCTGCCGCAACGGGTCGACGGCCGCCGCATGCCGCCGGTCAGCCTGGTCGACATGCGCGAGGCCGACCCGCGCTCGGGGCCGATCCATACCCGCACCTGGGAGGCGCTGGAGGCGGTCCGCGCCGCCGGTGCCAAGGCGATCGTGATGGTCAACCGCCGCGGCTTCGCGCCCTGGCTGACCTGCCGTTCCTGCGGCCACCACTGGGGCTGCCCCAACTGCGACGTCTCCCTGATCGTCCACCGCCACACCGGCCGCCTCGTCTGCCACCACTGCGCTCACGCCGAGCCGCTGCCGCGCGCCTGCTCCGAGTGCGCCTCGACGACGCTCGCGCAGGGAGGCGCCGGGACCGAGCGGGTCGAGCAGCTATTGGCCGAGCGGCTGGCGCCGATGCCGGTGCTGCGGCTCGACTCCGACACCGCTGCCGAGCGCGGCGCCCACGCCCGCATCCTCGCCCAGTTCGACGAAGCCCCCAGCGGCGTCCTCGTCGGCACCCAGATGGTCGCCAAGGGCCACGACTTCCCCGAGGTGACGCTGAGCGCGATCCTCGACGCCGACGCGACCCTGCGCTTCCCCGACTTCCGCGCGGAGGAGCGGACCTTCGCGATGGTCGCCCAGCTGGCCGGGCGCTCCGGCCGCGGCGAGGCGGGGGGAGAGGTGATCGTCCAGACGCTGGCGCCGAACGCGTCCAGCATCGAGCACGCGGCGCGGCACGACTCGGCGGGGTTCCTCGAGATCGAGCTGCGGCGGCGGCGGGTGCTGCATTACCCGCCCTACTCGCACCTGGTGCGGGTCAACTTCCACGCCGAGGACGAGGGGAAGCTGGATGTGGCCGCGGTGGCGGTGGCGAGCGAGCTGCGCAAGGGGTTGCCGAAGGGGTCGGAGCTGCTGGGGCCGGCGCCGATGTTCCGGGTGCGGAACAAGCATCGGCGGCGGATCTTGGTCAAGACCGACGACCGGAGCGGGACTGTCTCCGTGGTTCGTGAGGTGGTCGAGCGCAACGCTGCCGACCGCTCGCTGAAGGACGTGTCAATCGGCGTCGATGTGGATCCGCAGTAGGGCATCGGCGAGCGTCTCCGCAGTAGGCGGGTGCTCGCTCAGGTACAGGTTCGGCTCGATCAGCTCCAGCTCTATGAGGCAGGGGCTGCCGTTGGGGCCGGTGACGAGGTCGGCTCGGGCGTAGAGGGGCGGCGTTCCCAGCGCGGCGATTGCCTGTTGGGCTAGCTCCACTTGCGCTGGTTCGGGCTCGGCGCGTTCGGTGGTGCCGCCCCAGATGGATTGGACGCGGAAGTCGCCCGCCGCGGGGCGCTTGCGTACTGCGTGCGTCAATTCCCCGCCGATGTGGATCAGGGAGAGCTCGCCCTGCTCTTCGAGCGAAGGGAGGAAGGGTTGGACGATGGCGTCGTGGCGCTGCAGGACCGTTTCTAGAGCGCCCTGGATGCCGGGCTCGTCTCGTCGCACCCGGTGCAGGTTTTCGGCTCCCAGGTCGACCGTCGGCTTCACGACCGCCTCGTCCCAGCCCTGTACCGCCAGGATCTCCTCCAGGTTCGTGTCTGAGCCCTGCTCGACCCACACCGTCGGCACGGTCCGCACGCCGCGCTCGGCCAGCTCGCGAAGGTAGGTCTTGTTGCTGTTCCAGGCGATCAGGGCGGCGGGGTTGCGCAGGGGCGTGGTCGCCTCCACCTGCCGCGTCCAGGCGAGGAACCGGTCGTGGCTGTGGTGGTAGTCCCAGGTCGACTTGACCAGGCAGAAGTCGAAGCCGCCCCAGTCGACGCCGTCCTCGTCCCAGGGGATCGAGATCGCCTCGCAGCCGCGCTCCCCCAGCGCCTCGCGCAGGAGGTCCTCGTCGGTCTTGTAGCCGTCGTAGCCGGTGCAGCTGGCGATCGCGATCCGTGGCTGGGGCATGTCGGTGCGAAGGAAGTATCAAACGCAAGAGGTACTTAGACTCAGGCCCTGATGAGCGACCAGTCGAACACGGCGCAGCACGAGAGCGAGGAGCAGCGGCAGCGCGAAGCCGAGCTGCTGGAGCGCCGCGATGCGGCCCTCGCCCAGGTCGTCCAGTTCGGCGACCCGGTGCTGAAGAGCAAGGCCTCGCCGATCGCCAACTTCGGACCGGAGCTGCGGGCCGAGGTCGAGCGGATGATCGAGATCATGCGCGACAGCTTTGGGATCGGCCTGGCGGCCACGCAGGTCGGCGCCCTGCGCCGCCTGCTCGTCTTCCAGGCGGGCCCCTACGGGGAGCCGACCGCCCTCGTCAACCCCGAGGTCGAGTGGCTCTCGGAGGAGATGGCGGTCGCCGAGGAGGGTTGTCTCAGCCTGCCGCGGGTGACGATGGACGTCGAGCGGCCGCTCTACGCTCGCTTCAGCGGCCGCGACGTCGAGGGCGAGCGGATCGTGATCGAGGCGGCCGGCCTCGAGGCCCGCGTCCTCCAGCACGAGATCGACCACCTCGACGGAGTCCTGATCCTCGACCGCACCACCCGCGAACAGCGCAAGGCGGCGCTGCGGGCGCTGCGCGAAGGCGGCAGCTACAGCCCCTCCTCCGAGGAAGAGATCGACGCCGAGGACGGCGAGCTCCGCGA
>JALZHV010000308.1 GCA_030860625.1 Actinomycetota bacterium | reverse complement strand
GCCGAGGATCGAGCCCGCAGGGCAGGCGTTCGCGTTGAACTGGACCCTCGTGCAGGGGTTGTTGATGTGGGCCTGGTCGATGAACTGGCTCGGGGGCAGGATCACGGTGGCACCGGCGGTGTTGGCCTGATTCGCCGGTTGGGTGAGGACGGCCTTGACCGCGGGGTTGCCGGTGCGCTTGGTGGAGCCTTTGAAGGTGAGCTTCAGCTTGGGGGTGTAGTTCAACTTCGCGCAGTTGGTGGCCTGGAAGCTGTCGCTCGGATTCGCGGCCGCGCCGTTCGATGCGATCACATGAGCTTGGATCTTCTTGGGACCGCAGCCCGTGGGGTTGAGCGTGAAGTCCGGCCGGTCGATGTCGACGTGGATCGTCCGGTAGAGGACCGGAACTCCTTCGAGGATCTGGGGCAGCGGGTCGGTCTTGATCGTCGCGATCGCGGTCTCCGGGTCGACGTAGATGCCGGCGCGGTTGACGACGGTCCCGAGGTCGAAGGGGCCGGCCTGGGCCGGCACGACCGAGACGATCGAGTAGGGGGCGCCTTTGTAGGGGCCGGCGAGATAGGCGGCGGTGGGGGCTTTACCCGGCTGTGAGATCCACAGCGGGGCGCCGCCCACTCCGGCGGCGGCCTTGAGGCTGCCGACCCGGCTGCCCGCGGGGCAGGCGCCGCTGGCGGCGGCGCTATCGGAGCAGAGCGGGACGCCGCCGAGCTTGGCGAGCAGGCCCTGCGGCAGGGTCACCGAGAGGGAGGCCGGGTTGGCTTCGCCGTCTTGGCGGGTGAGGGTCATCACGAAGGGGGAGAAGGAGCCGGCGCGCAGGCTGCGCATGCCTGCGGCAAGGCCGGGCGCGAAGCCGCCCTTACCGCAGCCCGTGGTGATCTGCATCGGGGTCTCGCCGGTCGTGGCGGGTTTACCGGACCAGGGGGCGAACTCGTACGCGGTCTGGTAGGTGCCGCAGGCAGCCGGGGTGGCGAGCGGCGCTCGGGGACCGCCGAAGACGTGCAGCTTCAGGTTGCTGACCGGAACCTGAGGATTGCCTCCCAGGGAAGGAACTCCCGCGAAGACCGTGGTCAGTTGTCCGGTAACCGGGTTCACGACGATCTCCGCCGGCAGCTTCAGGTGCACGCCCTGTTCGTCGGTCACCAGCCAGAAGCGAAAGAGGTGGCCGGGTTCGGGGGTGCGCTGGTAGATCGCGCCGTGAAGGGTGTCTTGGAGGGCAGGGACCTCGATTTCGGCGCTACCGATCTTGGCGGCGGCAGGGCAGGCGGAGGCTTTGGCGGTCCCGAAGCCAACCTCCTCAGGGCTGCAGGCAGCAAGCCCTTGGCCGGCAGCCGGATTGATCGTCATCCCCGGGGGCAGCGTCACCACCGCGCTCTTCAGCGTGGAGCTGGCGCGACCCTGCGGCGTTTCGTCCTGCGGGATCGTCAGCTCGGCATCCAGGCCGGTCGGTGCGGAGGCTTCCGGATTGGTGGGCGTAGCCGTGAAAGTCGGCTGGAAGGTGAGTTTGTTGCAGCCGGTGATCTGAGGGAAGGGCACCGTTTTGCTCGAGGGCTGGTCGGGCAGCTGGTAGCTGCGCGCCCTGATCGTCACCTGTCGCTGCAACGTGCAGTCGGTCGGGTTGGTCATGAACGGCGCCGGCGGGAGGCTGGCGGGGCGGCCTTCTTCCGGGAATTCTCGGTTGACCGCTTCCTGGGGCGTCAGCCGTTCTTTGTCGTGGGCCGGGTCGGCCGGCACTCCCCAGAGCGTGGTCTCGGCCGCCAGTAGGCCCGCCGCCGAGGAGGCGCCTTCCATCGTCGCGGTCAGGCTGTAGTCGATCGGGTTGACGCGAACGTTGATGAAGGTGGGGTAGCCGGCCGCATAGAAGGCGAGGCGGGCGACGACGTCACCGGTGGCCGGCGGCTTCATGTTGTAGATCGGCTCGCTGAAGCTCCCCTGAAAGGCACCGCCGAGGGTGACTTCGGTGATGCCGACCTGCGAGTCGACAGGGCAGGCGCTTTCCTGGGGCAGATTGCCGAACTGCGAAACGGTGCAGTAGGGAATCGCCTGCGGGTTCCCGACCAAGCCCGGCGGTAGATCCACTTCTATGTCCCGGGTCTGGGCATAGGGCTGACCGTCTTTTTCAGTCAACTCGAAACTGGTGGTGAAGTCGGGGTGGGCTCCCGCCTGCGTGGTCGAGAGGGAGACGGAAATCGATTCCAGCCCGTATTTGTCGAATTCATCAGCTGCGCCGGCAGGGAGCGGCCAAGCGGCGAGGGCGCCGACGATCAAGGCAACAAGGATGCTGATCTTTCCGCGGGCAGTTCTCATTTGCCGGCTCCCTTCCGGCTCGAGCCGGGTTTGTGGCGGTGCTTCGGAACGCAGCGCACCTTGCCGCGACGCTTCACCTTGCGCTTGCCCTTCGGGCACCGCTTGACCCGATCCGGCTTCGGGTTGTCCGAGGCGCCAAGCGCAGGTTTTGCGGGCACCGGCAGGGAGGGTGCCGGCAGCAGGGAGGGTCGGCATCCTTCTCCCTGGCACTCCTCCTGAGTGGCTTCCGGGAAGCCGCCGCCGACCCTGGCGTCGTAGATCGACGGGGTTTCATCGGGATCCGAAGGCAGCAGCAGGTCCGAGGTCCTGAAGAAGACGTCGTCACCGCTGTCGCTGACCGCGTAGAGGTAATCCATATGAGCGCTCTGGCCTGAGGAGATCAGATACACGCAGCCATCGGGGCTTGCACAGCTCCCGACCCCCTGGGCCTCCCACTCGTAGACGTCCTGGAGACCGTCGGTGTCGTGCGCGACCAGTGCTTCCGCGGACTGGAAGAAGGCGCGCCGGCCGTCCGCTCGCAGGTTGGTGACCAAGGCAAAGGGACCAAACGGCTCGGGCGTGCCCGTGGCTTGCGCGAT
>JALZHV010000307.1 GCA_030860625.1 Actinomycetota bacterium | reverse complement strand
GCGCTGCGAGCTCCTGCACGAGGTGGCGCGGCGGCTGCGCGAGGGCGCCGAGGCTCTGGCGCGGACGATGACCGCCGAGGGCGGCAAGCCGCTGATCGAGAACCGCGATGAGCTGGAGTGGACGGCGGCGGCCTTCGACTACTACGCCGAGATCGGCCGCGACCACGCCGGCCGGGTGATCCCGCCGATCGAGACGACCCAGCTGGCGATGGTGGTCAAGGACCCGCTCGGCGTCGTCGGCTGCATCGTCCCCTGGAACTACCCGCTGCTGCTGCTCGCCTGGAAGGTGGCGCCGGCGCTGGCCGCCGGCAACTGCGTCGTCGCCAAGCCCTCGGAGCTGACCCCGCTCTCGACCCTGATGCTGGCCCCGGTCTTCGAGCACCTGCCGCCGGGCGTCGTCAACCTCCTCGCCGGGGCGGGCGAGGTCGGCGGCCGGATCGCCTCCCACCCCGATGTCGACTGCGTCGCCTTCACCGGCTCGGTCGCGACCGGCAAGAAGGTGGCCGAAGCCTGCACGCCGCGGATGGCGCGGATGAACCTGGAGATGGGCGGCAAGGACGCCTTCATCGTCTGCGCCGACGTCGCCCCGCAGCTCGAGGTCGCCGCCCGCGGCGGCGCCTGGGCCGCCTTCCTCAACGCCGGCCAGGTCTGCACCTCGGCCGAGCGCTTCTACGTCGCCCGCGAGGTCTTCGACGACTACGTCGAGGCCTTCGTCGACCACACCCGCAGCCTCGTCCTCGGCGACCCCTTCGAGGTCGCGACCGACCTCGGGCCGATGGTCTCCGAGCCGCAGCGGGCGAAGGTGGTCGCCCAGCTGGAAGCAGCGGCCGCGAGCGGCGCCGAGATCCTGGTCGGCGGCGACAGCGGCGGCCAGGAGCGCGGCCACTTCCTCTCCCCCGCCGTCGTCGTCGGCGCCGAGCCCGACAGCGCCCTGCTGCGCGAGGAGACCTTCGGCCCGGTCGCGCCGATCGTCCCCGTCTCCTCCCTCGACGAAGCGATCGAACAGGCCAACAGCACCGAGTTCGGCCTCGGCGCCAACGTCTACACCGCCGACCTCGAGAACGCCGTCCGCTGCATGCGCGAGCTGCGCGCCGGCACCGTCTGGATCAACGACCCGCTGACCGACAACGACGCCGGCCCCTTCGGCGGCTTCAAGCAGTCCGGCCTCGGGCGCGAGCTCGGCCGCGAGGGCCTGGAGGCCTTCCAGGAGACCAAGCACGTCCACATGGAGTCGAAGATCGAGCGCAAGGAATGGTGGTACCCGTACAAGGAGTACGGGGCGGGCTGATCAGCGACGCGGCGGCGGGATCGGGGTGCGGCGGATCTCCGAGAAGACGTTCTGCTTGTAGGCGCGGCTGAGGCCGCGGCGGAAGGCGCGGGTCGGCAGGGCGCCCTCGACCGTCCAGGCGTTGTCGTTGTCGACCTTGTTGAACCAGACGAGGGCGCGGACCTTGGGGAAGCCGCGGCGCAGGGAGGCGAACATGCCGCGGATCCAGCGCGCCTTGGCGGCGCCGCTGCCGGTCGAGGCGACCTCGGCGATCATCATCGGCTTGCGCGGGGCGATCTGCCCGGTGACCTGACGGTAGGCGGGGGCGTAGATCTCGCGGAAGCCGCGCCAAGGGGCGGGCTCGGAGGAGTCCGGCCCCCAGTTGTAGCCGTCGAGGCAGGTCCAGTCGACCCAGCGCCCGCCGGGATAGAACTGCGCCAGCGGTTCGTCGCGCGCGTAGGGGCACCAGACCCAGGTGACGTTGCGGGCGCCGACCCGGTCGAAGATGCGGTGGACGTGGCGCCAGGCCGCCTTGAACTCGCGCGGGCTGTTGCCGTATACCCCCGTCCCCCAGGGGAACCAGTCGCCGTTCATCTCCCAGTTGAAGCGGAGGAAGAAGGGGTGGCCCCAGTCGCGGGCGGCGTGGGCGAAGGCGCGGATGTGGGAGTCGTAGCGGCCGCGGCGCAGCTCGGTCAGCCCGAAGCGGCGCGGGTCGACGCCGGTCGCGCCGGAGTTCCAGCTGAACAGCGGGATCGCGCCGTGGCGGCGGATCTTCTCCATCTCCCGAGTGGGGAACGAGTAGAACTCGCAGCGCTCGCCGCCGCAGTCGGCGAAGGGGGCGGAGAACTGCAGCAGCGAGAGCCCGTGGCCGACCTCGCGTTCGAAGCGGTGCGCCGCCGACATGTCCCAGGGCGCTTCTTCTCCGGTCAGGTGCGGCCCGATCCAGGCCCCCCAGTAGAGGGCGCGCGGCTTCGCGGCGGCGGCGCCGGGGAGCGCCAAGAGGAGCATCGCGGCCAGCGCAACCGCGAGCACCATATTTCTGAGGCGGTACGTCATGGTGTATGTAAGCCCTCTCCGTGTTTTCCGTGTTATTCGACGAGCGCGACGGTGCGCACGCCGAAGTCGTCCTGGTCGGATTTCTCGCTCTGGATACCCTGAGCGATGTACCGGGTGAACGACCCGAAGACCTTGCCCGAGTTGCCGTTGCCCTTGAAGCCCGTGACGAGGAAGCCGATCCAGCCGACGACCTCGTAGCGAGCGTTCGACCCCTCGCCCTCGACGCGCCGGTAGACCGGGAACAGGAGCTCCTCGTTCAGGCGGAGCTCCATCGCTTCCTTTACTTCGTGCGCGTTGAACTTGGCGCCGGAATCCGAGTAGTACCAGCCGAGCGGCATCGACCCGTCGTAACCGTGGAGGATCCATTCAGCGAGGACCTGCTGACCGGTTCCGCCACGCGAGCCGTCGATATTCATGATGCGAAACGCTCCGGGCGCGACCTTCTCGAGGTCGAGCTCGGTGTCGATGCCGAAGCACGGGCAGTCCTTGCCGCTGATGAGCCCGTGGCGCTCGTCGACGGCGATCGGCGCGACCCACTGCGCGGCCGACGGGGCGCCGGCT
>JALZHV010000028.1 GCA_030860625.1 Actinomycetota bacterium | reverse complement strand
GACGTAATGAGGGGCGGGTGCCCTCTCCCGAAGGCTCCTGAGACCACGCTCCGCAGTTCGACCCCGTTTCAGCTGCGCAACGGTCTTCGGGAGAGGGCACCCACCCCCTCACCCTGCTCGTTAGCGGCGAAGTCCGAGCCGCCGTCGCCAGTCCCTGGCATTGAAGAAGCGCGAGATAGGCCCAAGCAAAGCCCGACGCCCCTTGGTGTACGGGTACCAGGTCGGCTCGCGCTTGCCGCCAAAGCGGGTGATCACCAGCGACTCGCTACGGCAGTACTTCTTGATCCCCGGTTCCCCATGGCGGAAGCCGATCCCGGATTCCTTCCACCCGCCCATCGGCACGTCCATCGCGAAGTAGTTGATGAGGACGTCGTTGACGTTGACCGCCCCGCACTCCACCCGGCGGGCGACCTGCTCGGCCCGTTCGCGCTCGCCGAAGACCGAGCCGCCGAGGCCGTAGCGGCTGTCGTTGGCCATCCGCACCGCCTCCTCGGCGTCGCGCACCTTCATCACCCCGACCACAGGGCCGAAGGTCTCGTCGCGCATCACCTTCATCGAGTGGTCGACGTCGACCAGCACGGTCGGCTCGAAGTAGTCGCCGTCCCCGTCGACCCGCCGGCCGCCGGTCAGAGCGCGGGCGCCGTGTTCGACCGCATCGCTCACGTGCTCTTCGACGACCGCGGTCTGGTTCGGCGAGGTCATCGCGCCGACGTCCTTGGGGTCGCCGGCGTCGTCGACGCCCTGGCGCAGCCGCGCCACCTCCGCCGTCAGCTTCTGGACGAACTCCTCGTAGGCCGGCTCCTCGACGTAGATCCGCTCGACCGAGAGGCAGATCTGACCGGAGTTCATCATCCCGCCCCAGGCCGCGGCGTTGGCGGCGCGGTCGAGGTCGGCGTCGGAGAGGACGATCATCGCGTCCTTGCCGCCGAGCTCGAGGCTGACCGGGGTCAGCGTCTCCGCCGCCCGCGCCATCACTTTGCGGCCGGTCCGGTCGGAGCCGGTGAACTGGATGAAGTCGACCTCGTCGACGAGGGCGCCGCCAGTCTCGCCCGTACCCTGGACGCAGTCGAAGATGTCCGGGCCGCCGATCTCGTGCTTCCAAGCCTCAACCGCCTCGGTCAGCCCCAGCGGGGTGAACTCCGACGGCTTCACGACCACCGCGCAGCCCGCCTGCAGCGCCGGGATCGCGTCGCCGAGCGAGAGGATCAGCGGGAAGTTCCAGGGGCTGATGATGCCGACGACCGGGTACGGCCGGTACTGAATCCGCAGCTTCTTCGAGGCGAGCAGCGGGCTGTGGGGGCGGACGCTCTCCTCGCCGATGAAGCCGGCGGCCCGGGTGCCGTAGAAGTTGATCAGGTCGGCGAGGTAGCTCGGCTCGTTGGAGGCGTCGGCGCGGACCTTGCCGGTCTCCGCCTGCATCGTGTCGAGCACCCGCTCCTGGTTGTCGAGCAGCCAGTCGCGCAGCTTGCCGAGCCAGTGGTAGCGGCCCTCGATTCCCATCGCCTCCCACTCGGGCTGGTTGGCGCGGACCCGGGCGACCTTCTCCTTCACCGACTGCGGAGAGTCGACGGGAACGGTTGCGATCACCGCCCCGGTGGCGGGGTTGTGGACCTCGAATGAGTCGCCGCCGGCCGAGGCGCCGTTCGTCCCGACCGTCTCGGTGCTGCTCGCCGTTCCGCTCTCCACCGCTGCTCCCTCCGTCGCCGTTTGGCTAGTCAGCCAACTGTAGCGCCGCTTCAGAGCTGGGTGCCGATCATCCCCATCAAGCCGACGAACATCGCGCCGATCAGGGCAGCGCTGATCTGGAGGGTGCGGTTGATCGCGGCGAAGCCGGCGCGCATTTCGCCGCGGAGCTCCCCGATTTCTTCTCGGACGGCACCGACTTCTGCGCGAACTTCTCCGAGTTCCCCTCTGAGCGCACGCATGTCTGCCCGCAGCTCGGCGAATTCGGTCCTCATCGAAGTCGCGAGGTCGTCGAGGCGCTCGTCGGTCCAGGCTTCTCTCACAGCGGTCATGGTGCCACTGTAGACAGAAACATGCAACATGTGGTGCGCGAAAGTGTGAAATTTCAGCGCGGCACGAGCCGGTAGACCGGCCCTTCCAGCGAGGCGACGTAGAGCCGCCGCCGGCTGTCTTCGCCGAAGGAGCTCGGGCTCTCGACCTGGAGGCCGAGCTTGCGGTCGCCGCTGGCCCGTTTCAGGTGGGGGACGAGGGAGCGCAGCTGCCCCTCGCAGAGGTCGGCGTAGACGTAGCGGCCGCGCAGCCCGCGCAGGCTCGGATCGCGGACGACGTAGCCGCCGATGATCGTGCAGCCGCGGCTGCGGCCGTAGGTGAAGATCGGCTTGACGGTCCCGCCCGGGTCCGCGCCCTCGTAGGAGGCGAAGCCCTCGAAGGCGTCCCAGCCGAAGTTTGCGCCGTTGGCCCTGCCGACGGTCAGGTAGTCGAGCTCCTCGAAGCGATCCTGGCCGACGTCGCCGATCGCGATCCGCGGTTGCGACTTCGTCGTGTCGAACGAGAAGCGGAACGGGTTGCGCAGGCCGTAGCTGTAGATCTCGTCGCGCCCGTCCCTGCCGACGAACGGGTTGCTGGAGGGGACCGTGTACGGCTGGCCGCCGCTGGCGCGCGGGTCGATCCGCAGCAGCTTGCCCAGCAGCACGTCCTTGTTCTGGGCGTTGTCGGGCGGGTCGCCGCCGGAGCCGCCGTCGCCGGTCGCGAAGAAGAGGAGGTTGCCGAGGAACTGCAGCTGGCCGCCGTTGTGGTTGGTGTGCTCGGGGTGGGGGATGTTGATCACCGCCCGGCGGGAGCCGCGCGAGGCCCGGGTGGCGCCGCGGCGGCGGAACTCGTCGATCTGGATCGCCCCGGCCCCGTCCGTGTAATAGACGTAGAAGCGCCCGCTGTTGGCGTAGTCGGGGGGAAAGGCGATCGAGAGCAGCCCCTGCTCGCCGCCGTAGCTGACCCGGTCGCGGATGTCGAGGAACACCCGCCGCTGCTTGCCCTGCAGCACCACCACCCGCCCCGGCTGCTCGACCACGAAGAGCAGCTTCGGGAAGCCGGGGGCGCCGGTGACGTAGACGGGGGCGTCGAAGGAGCCGATCCGCTTCAGGCCGACGCCGCCCTTCGCCCGGGCCGCGGCGGCATCTCCCGCTCGCGAGGTCTCCTGCGTCTGCGAGCGGTCCTGCGCGGACCCGCAGGCCGGCAGCGCCAGCGTCAGCAGCACGGCCAGGAGGGCGGAGGCCCTACCTGCCCGTCTTGCCCTTGCCCTCTTTGCCTTTGCCTGACTGGATTTCAACGATTTCGCCGTTGTCGGTGACTTCGGTTTCCGGTAGCCGTTCGGTGATCTCGGCCTCGATCGACCCGCCCGGGGTGACCCCGTTCGCGGTCTCTGCCTTTGCTTTCCCGCTGAGGCCGGCGTCAATCGTGTAGAGCAGCGTGAATTTCCCGGCCCGCACCGCGCTCAGCTTCCAGACCGCCTTGACCGTCTTGCCCGGGTCCAGCGAGCCGAAGGAGAAGGTCTTGCGGCTGGAGGTCGTGGTCCCGCCCGGGTCGGGCGAGCCGAACAGGCGGGGGTAGCCTTCCTCGAGCACCCAGACCGGCCGGTCCGGCTGGGCGAGTTCGGGCTGCGGGTCCCTCACCCCGAACGGCAGCGACGAGTTTTCGCCCCGCTCGCCGGCGATCGTGAAGGTGACGGACAGGGTCGGGATCGTCCGGTCCCCGGTGTTCCTCACCCCCAGACGCAGCAGCGAGGTCTGGCCGAGGCGCTGCGTCGCGGGGAGCCCGGCTTCGGTGACCTTGACCGGGAAGGTGCCGGTCGGTTCCCCGGCCTCGGCCGAGGACGAGTCGTCGCCCCCGCAGGCGCCGAGAAGCGCCGCCACCGCCAACGCGGCCAGCCCGGTCGCGATGGCCTGGAGGCGGGTGTGCCGGGAATGTCTTCCGGTCCCCCCCAAAGCGGCCCGAACATACCACGGGGTTTGGCCGCCTTCGCAGGGATTTCCGGTGCCGCCCGGGGTTAGCGGGATCTCAACACGCGGCTAACGGTCTCGCCATCCCCATCCCCTAGACTCCTCCGCACCGAGAGGGGTGTCGCGCGCCTGCGACGCGACTCGGATGGAGGAGCAGATGGTCGGATCCGCGGTCAACAGGGCTTTCTTGCCCGCCAAGTCGCTGTTCGAACAGGTGGGGGAGATGATGCTCCTCACCGGCCGCACCATCGTTTCCGCAGTCAAGCCGCCGTACCCCTACGGCGAGGAGTTCATCGGCCAGTTCCTCTTCGCCCTGCAGCTCTGCTGGTTCCCGCTGCTGGTCTCGACCGTCGCCTTCGGCTTCGGCGCCCCGGGCCTGCAGGCGGCCAACTTCCTCTCGCTGTTCGGCGCCCTCGACCGCCTCGGCGGCTTCTTCGTCCTCGCCTCGATCCGCGAGTTCGCGCCGTTCGTGACCGCCGTCGTCGTCGCCGGCGTCGCCGGCACCGCGATCACCGCCGACCTCGGCGCCCGCAAGATCCGCGAGGAGCTCGACGCCCTCCAGGTGCTGGGCGTCGACCCGATCAAGAACCTCGTCGTGCCGCGCTTCCTGGCGCTGATGCTGATCACCGGCCTGCTCGACATCTACGCGCTGGTCTTCGGGATCAGCGGCGGCATCCTTACCGAGATCCTCTACAACCAGCCGCTCGGCGGCTTCTTCGCCACGCTCTTCTCCAACGCCTCGATCACCGATCTCTGGGGCTCGGTGATCAAGTGCACCCTGTTCGGCGCCCTGATCGCGATCGTCTGCTGTTACAAAGGGATGACCGCGTCCGGCGGCGCCGCCGGCGTCGGCCGCGCCGTCAACGAGGCCGTCGTCATCTCCTTCATGGGCGTCTTCGCCTTCAACTACGTCTTCACCCAGACCCTGCTGGCGACCAACCCGGAGCTGCAGACGATCCGATGAACGCCTGGCTCGCGGTGCCGCGCAACTGGCTCGACTCCCTCGGGGAGATCGCCCGCTTCGGCTCCCGCGTCGCCGGCCTCGTCTACTCGGGCCGGGTGCTGCGCTTCTTCGGCGAGAGCCTGCGCCAGGCGGGCATCCTCATTCTCGGCTCGGCCCTGATCATCTGGGGCCTCGTCTTCACCCTCGGCCTCCAGTGCGGGATCGAGGGCGCCTACCTGCTCCGCGCCCAGGGCGCGCCCGCCTACGCGGGCGTCTTCTCGGCCTGGTGCGACCTGCGCGAGATCATGCCCTACGCCTTCGGCTACATGCTCGCGGCCAAGGTCGGGACCGGGATCGTCGCCGAGCTCGGGGCGATGCGGATCTCCGACGAGATCGACGCGCTCGAGGTGATGGGGGTGCCGCCGGTCACCTTCCTCTGCGCGACCCGCCTGCTCGCCGCCTGGATCGCCTTCCCGTTCATGTACCTGGTCGGGATCGGGATCATGTACCTGGCCAGCTACCTCGCCGTCGTCGAGCAGATCGGCGACGTCTCCTCCGGCGGCTACCTGCTGATCTTCTGGATGTTCCAGAACCCTCCCGACCTGATCTTCAGCCTGATCAAGGGCATGTTCATGGCGACCGCGATCGTGCTGGTCGGCTGCTACTACGGCTACACCGCGTCGGGTGGGCCGGTCGGGGTGGGGACCGCGACGGCGAAGTCGATGGTCCTCAACATCGTCTTAGTCCACATCATCGGGATGCTCGGGACCCTGGTCTTCTGGGGAGCCAATCCGCGTGCGCCAATAGGAGGCTGAAGTGTCGATCGAGGAAGAGAACCGCTTCGAATCTGAAGAGGACCGTCGCGAGGAAGAGGAACTGCGCGACGAAACGTCCGGCCGCGAAGCGCCGCCGGAGGTCGTTACCGACGGCCGCGACGAGCCCGCCGCCGCCGGGGGCCCCTACGTCAGCGAGGACGGCGCCGTGATGGGGCGGGACTTCGTCATCCCCGGCGTCAACCCGCGCGAGCACGACCCCTACAAATTCCACACCGGCCGCAAGCGCGACCACGGCGGCGAGGACGCGATCGAGATCATCGACCTGGTCAAACAGTTCGGCCGCGCCCGCATCCTCAACGGCCTCAACCTCGGCCTGCCCGAGGACCAGGTCTCGATGGTGCTCGGCCCCTCGGGCACCGGCAAGAGCGTGCTGATCAAGCACATCGTCGGCCTGCTCTACCCGGACTCCGGCGACGTCCTCGTGCACGGAGAGTCGATCCCGAACATGACCGACGACGAACTCTTCGAGGTGCGGAAAAAGTTCGGCCTGCTGTTCCAGGACGGGGCGCTGTTCGGCTCGATGAACATCTACGACAACGTCGCCTTCCCGCTGCGCCAGCACACCGACAAAGGCGAGGAAGAGATCGGCGAGATCGTCAACCGCCGCCTCAAAGAGGTCGGCCTCACCGAGGCCACCTACAAGATGCCGAACGAGCTCTCCGGCGGCATGCGCAAGCGCGCCGGCTTCGCCCGGGCGCTGGTGCTGGAACCGGCGATCGTGATGTTCGACGAGCCGGATTCCGGCCTCGACCCGGTGCGGACCGCGCTGCTCTGCGAGCTGATCCGCGAGGTCCACGCCGAGAACGGCGGCTGCTACCTGGTGATCAGCCACGACCTCGGCACCGCGCGGCGGATCGCCGACTTCATCGCCGTGCTGTGGAGCGGCAAGATCGTCGAGTCGGGCCCCAAAGAGGAGCTGTTCGACTCGAGCAACCCGTTCGTCAGCCAGTTCCTCAACGCTGACGTCAGCGGGCCGCTCTCGATGGACTAGATGCGCAGTTCATCGAGGCCGGGCGCCGCAACCTGGTTCTGGCGCGTCGCGGCCTGGGCGGCCGCTCACGCGAAGGTCCTCGTCGGCGTCAGCGCGGCCGTCGCGCTGCTCGCCGCCTTCGGCGCCACCCGCGTCTCGACCGACGCCGGGGTCGACACGCTCGCCGACCCGGGTTCGCCCACCTACGAGGCGACCCAGCAGGTGCGCGAGACCTTCGGGGAAGAACCGGTCGTCGTCCTCGTCAAGGGGGAACTGCCGCGGCTCGTCCTGACCGAGAACCTCTTCCAGATCCTGCGGCTCGAGGGGTGTCTGGCGGGGAAGGTGCCGGAGGACGCGGAGCCGATCCCGGGGCCGTGCACGGAGCTGGCCGAGCTCGGGGCGGTCGAGTTCCTCACCGGGCCGGGCACCTTCCTCAACGAGTCGGTCGTCCAGATCGACAACCAGCTGCGCCGCCTCGCCGAAAACGTCCCGGCCGAGCGCTTCCGCGAATACCTGCTCGCGGTGGCGACCAGATATGGGATCACCAGCGCCCCCAGCATCGCCAACGAAGAGTTCGTCGCCACCGTCGTCTTCGACTTCGCCCGCCCCCGCGGCACCCCCAAGGCGCGCCTCTCCTACCTCTTCCCCAACGCAAAATCAGCGCAGATAATCATCCGCCTCAGGCCAGACCTGACGCAGTCCGAGCGGCAGCGGGCGATCGAGCTGATCGAAGCCGCTGTCGAGGACACCACCCCGCGCAGCGCCTGCGAGCAGGAAGGCAAACCAGCCCCGTGCTTCGAGCTCGAAGGCGGCAGCTACGTCGTCTCCGGGGCCCCCGTCGTAATCGAGGGCGTCTCCGCAGCCCTGAAGGACGCCCTCCTCGTCCTCTTCGCGATCGCCGTCGCGGTGATGGGCGCAACCCTCTTCCTCGTCTTCCGCTCCCGTTGGCCGCTCTTGCCGTTGGCCATCGCTCTCGCGGCCGCCGGCATCACCTTCGGCCTCCTCGCTCTGTTCGGCGGCTCACTGACGATGGCCTCGATCGCGGCCCTTCCGATCCTCATCGGCCTCGCCGTCGACTATGCGATCCAGTTCCAGGCGCGGTACGACGAGACGGGCTCCGCCGAGCAAGCAGCAGTTCGCGGTGGTCCGACGATCGCCGCCGCAGTGCTGGCAACGGCAGCAGGCTTCCTCGCCCTCCAGCTATCCCCGGTCCCCATGGTCCGCGAGTTCGGCTGGCTCCTCATCCTGGGAATTGCGATCGCGTTCGGACTGGCGTTGACCGCGGGGCTAGGGACGTTGACGTTCCGGCGGGCGGGTCCTGTCACCGCAGGGGACCCCCCCTCCCCTCCGGTAGCTAAAGCTTCCTCGGGGAGGGGCACCCTACGGCGCCACCCGCCCGTGGAGCGTCTGTTGAGCCTGCCCCTTGAACGGCCGCTGGCGGTTCTAGGCGTCGGCCTGGCCTTGGCCGTCATTGGCTGGGCAGCGGGCACGCGGGTCGAGACCGTCTCCGATATCCGCGAGCTGGCGCCGCAGAACATCAAGGCGGTGGAAGGGCTGAACGAGCTACAGGAGACGACCGGCGTCTCTGGAGAGCTAGATGTGAGCATCAAGGCGCCGGACTTCACGGACCCGGCGACGGTCGAATGGATGGCTGGGTTCAAGAAGCGGGTGCTGGAGACCGGTGGGTTCAGTGGGGAAAACCCGAGCTGTCTGCAGGCCGATCTCTGCCCGGGCCCGGCGCTATCCGACTTCCTGGTCCGCGGGCAGGAGAAACCGACCCAGGGGAGGATCGAAGCGACGTTGGCGGCGCTGTCGCCTTACGCGCTGCAGCAGGTGGCGCCGCTCGATCCCGAGACCGGGGAAGTCGGCAAGGAAGCGCTGATCACCTTTGGGATCCGGGCGCAGTCGTTGGAGGATCAGCAGGAGCTGGTCGAGCGGGTGCGCGACGAGATCGGTGAACCGCCGCCGGGGGTGGAGGTCGAGCTGGCGGGGCTGTCGGTGATCGCGGCCGAATCCGCCGCCGAGCTCGACAGCAGCCGCTACTGGCTGACGCTCGCCGGCATCCTTGCGGTGGCGCTGGCGCTGCTGGCGATCTACCGCTCCTGGCGCCGGGCGCTGGCGCCGCTGCTGCCGACGGTGCTGGCGACGGGCTGGGCCTCGCTGCTGCTCTGGATCACCGGCATCCCGCTGAACCCGATGTCGGCGGCGCTGGGGGCGCTGACGATCGCGATCGCGACCGAGTTCGGGGTGCTCCTGGTCGGCCGCTTCCACGAGGAGCGCGAGGCCGGGGCGGGTGTCGAGGAGGCCCTGGAGCGCGCTTACTCGCGGACCGGGGCCGCCGTCCTCGCCTCCGGGGTGACGGCGGTCGCCGGCTTCGCGGTCCTGATCGCCAGCGACGTGCAGATGCTGCGCGACTTCGGCCTCGTCACCGTCGTCGACCTCACCGCCGCCCTCGCCGGCGTCCTGCTGGTGCTGCCGGCGGTGCTGCTCTGGCTGGAGGGAGAATGAGGGACCGCTACTCGGTCCTCGTCGGGCTCCTCTTCCTCGCGGTGATCGTGGTCGCCACGCTCAACACGCTCGACGGGGGAGGGGATGGACAGACGCTGGGGCTCGACGAGCTGCCCCCGCGCTGGCCGCTGCCCGAGTTCGCCGTCCCCGTTGCCGCCAGTCAGCTCGATGGCGACGCGAACGTTGCCCAGGACGACTGCGAAACGTCGGCGATCCCCTGCCCGGAGGACGCGCGGCGCACCCCCGCCTGCCGGGTCGACCTGGAGGACGCGATCCGCGTCTGCGACCTCTTCGACCGCCCGCTGGTGATCTCGTTCTGGTTCACCAAAGGCGGCGGCGATTGCGTCGAGCAGCAGGACGTGGTCGACGCGGTCTTTCGGCGCTACCGTGGACGGGTGCACTTCCTCTCGCTGGACATCCGCGACGATCGCGACGCGTTGCGTGACCTGATCCGCGAACGGGACTGGACGATGCCGGTCGGCTACGACCGCGACGGGGCCGTGGCCAGCCTCTACGGCGTCGGCGGCTGCCCCACCTTCGCCTACGTCTTCCCCGGCGGCACCCTGCAGAGCGCCAGCATCGGCGACCTCACGGCCAGCCAGCTGAGCGAGCGGGTCGATCGCCTCCTGGAAGCCACCGCCAGGGCGGAGGGCAGCTGAGATGAGCGGCGCCGCGGCGGAGCGAATGGGGTGGGTCCCGGCGCCGCGGCAGGGCTGGGTGGCGCCCCACATCGCCTCCGAGTTCCCTGGGCTCGGGATCGCCTGGGTC
>JALZHV010000306.1 GCA_030860625.1 Actinomycetota bacterium | reverse complement strand
CCCCGACATCGCCCAGGGCGTCGACACTGGCGGCGCCGGCGACCAGGGGATGATGTTCGGCTACGCCAGCGACGAGACCGAGGCGCTGATGCCGATGCCGATCCACCTCGCCCACCGGCTCGCCGAACGGCTGGCCGTGGTCCGCAAGGACGGCACGCTCGGCTACCTCGGCCCCGACGGCAAGACCCAGGTCACCGTCCGCTATGCCGACGGCCGCCCGGTCGCCGTCGAAAAGCTTCTGATCTCCACCCAGCACGACGAGGGGATCGACTCGCAGGGCCAGATCAAACCGGAGCTGTGGGAGAGCGTCGTCCTCCCGGTCCTCCGCGAGGAGGTCCCTGACGGCTTCGACGAGAGCGAGCTGAAAGGCGAGTTCCTGGTCAACCCGACCGGCAAGTTCGTGATCGGCGGCCCGGTCGGCGACGCCGGCCTCACCGGCCGCAAGATCATCGTCGACACCTACGGCGGCATGGCCCGCCACGGCGGCGGCGCCTTCTCCGGCAAGGACCCGTCCAAGGTCGACCGCTCCGCCGCCTACGCCGCCCGCTACGTGGCCAAGAATGTCGTCGCCGCCGGTTTGGCGCAGCGCTGCGAGGTTCAGGTCGCCTACGCGATCGGCGTCGCCCACCCGGTCAGCCTGATGGTCGAGACCTTCGGCACCGGCAAGCTCCCCGACGCGAAGATCTCCCAGCTGGTCGAGGCCGAGTTCGACATGCGCCCCGGCGCCTTCCGCGACTACCTCAACCTGCATCGTCCGGTCTTCCAGAAGACCGCCGCCTACGGCCACTTCGGCCGCGGCGACGAGGACTTCACCTGGGAGAAGACCGACCGCGCCGACGCCCTCCGCAGCGCCGCCGGCGGCGAGGCCGTCGCCGCGTAAACGCCCGGTAGTTCCGGCCCCGGCGCCAGCCCCGGGGGGAGAGTTAGATCGTTTCCACCCTTGTCCTTGCTATGGCGAGGAAAAAGGTGGAAACGAGAAGTCGGTTGGCGTGGGAGTTGGCGGGGAGGCAGCACGGGGTGGTGAGTCGGGCTCAGCTATTGGGGCTTGGATTCACCAAGGCGGGGATCGAACACCGCTTGAGGAAGGGGCGGCTCCACCAGGTTTCCAAGGGCGTTTATCTGGTGGGGTGGGCGAAGCTCACGCGGGAGCGGCGGTGGATGGTGGCGGTTCTCGCTTGTGGAGACGGAGCGATGCTCAGCCACCGCAGCGCCGCCGAGCTGTGGGGCTTCGGCAAGGAGAGGCGAGGCTTGATCGATATCAGCGTTCGTCGCCATTGCCGGGTGCGTCGCTCTGGGATTCACGTGCGGGACCGCGCCGGTCTTTGGAACCGCGACATCGGGATGCGGCTCGGCATTCCCGTCACCCAGCCGGTCCGCACGATGCTCGACCTCGCGACCGAACTGGAGCCCAACCGCCTGGAGCGGGCGATCAACGAGGCGGACAAGCGGGACGTAATCGACCCCGACCGGCTGCGGCGCGCTCTCGACGACCACCGGGGAGAGGCGGGCATCCGCCTGCTCCGCGAGGTCCTCGACGAGCACACGTTCCGACTCTCCGACGACGAACTGGAACTGCTCTTCCGGCCGATTGCCGCCTCCGCTGGCCTGCCGACGCCGCTCACTAAACAGATCGTCAACGAGTTCGAGGTCGACTTCTTCTGGCCCGACCTCGGGCTCGTCGTCGAGACCGACGGCTGGCGCTACCACCGCACGCCCGCAGCGCAGACGCGCGACGCGCGGCGGTTCCAGGTCCACACCGCCGCCGGTCTCACGCCGCTCCGCTTCTCTCACTGGCAGGTGAAGCACGAGCCGCGACACGTCCGGCGGATCCTCGAGGGAACGGCGGCGACCCTGAGGCGGCGAGAATCGGAATTGCAGTTGAAACCATCAAGTACCCGAATAGCACTCAGCGTTTAGGCTCTTCCGATCAGACCCGGTCGCCGCGCGGCCGGGTAGCTACTAGAGAAGGAGAGCTATGAAGCTCCGTTTGTTGGTCAGCGTCGCCGCGGTGCTCGGCGTCCTGGCCCTGCCGGCGTCCGCGCCCGGCGCCTACGTGGAACACCCGACCATCACCGAAGCGGAAGCGTTCCGCGGAACCCAGCACTTCCTCGCCAAGAAGTACTCGGGGTGGCGCAAGCGCACCGCCGGCTACATCGACTGCCGTCCCGGTCGCATCAACCGCTACACCTGGGGCTGCGCCGTCGGCTGGCTCGCGGGCCGGAACTGCTGGCAGGGCCGGGTGCGGGTCGAAAACGACTACAAGGAAGACGGCGTCGTCTACTACAACGTCTACTTCCGGGCTCGCCCCTGCTGAGCCGGAACTGACGAACGCGCGAAGCCGGCGTCAGCCGGCCGGCGGCTGGGCCTCGCCCAGTCCGTGGCTTCCAGCCGCCGCCGCGCCCGTTGCCTGGTCGACCGCGTGGACGACGTCGGCCGGGTCGGCCACCCCGGCGAAGACGAAGTTGTAGTCGTCGGTGGCGGCGGTGTCGAAGTCGACGTCGCCGATCTGCATCAGCCGCTGGTAGACGCTCTGGCGGTAGTTGACGTTCTGGACCCGCTCCAGGCGCGTCTCCTGGACCTCTTTGGCGATGATCCCGCGCTTGATGTTGAGGCGGCGGTTGGTGATCGTGTAGGTCGTCGCCACCCGCTTGACGAAGCCGATCAGGACGACGATCGCGAGCACCGTGAGGATCACCAGGAAGGCGGCTCCGTTGTCCCAGATCAGCTTCGCGACCACGCCGAGCGCGGCGGCGATCAGGACCCCTTTCAGGTAGAAGCCGAGGATCGCCCGCCAGGACGGGTGCCCCTCGAAGATCACCTGCTCGCCCGGGTGCAGGTTGATGCCCACGGCGCCAGCATATGCCCTCCCGGCGCGTCCGCGGCGGCGCCTACGGT
>JALZHV010000305.1 GCA_030860625.1 Actinomycetota bacterium | reverse complement strand
CGCGGCGTGGAGGACGGCGCTGACGACGTCGCCGACGTAGAGCGGCTGGATCCGCTGGCGGCCGGAGCCGGGCACGGTGACGGCGCCGCGCTTGGCGAGGAAGGCGTCGACGGTCGGCCCTGGGCGGTCGGGCGGGCCGAAGACGTGGAGGCAGCGGAAAATCGTCGTCGGCACGCCGCTCGCGACCAGCAGGTCCTCGGCCGCCGCCTTCGCCCGCAGATAGGCGTTCTCCGAACGCGCGTCCGCGCCGACGTAGCTGAGGAAGACGATCCGGGAAGCGCCGCCCGCGGCAGCAGCCTCGGCCACCGTTCGCGCCGTCTCCACGTTCGCCGCCTCGTAGCTTTCGCCGCGCTTCGGCTGCAGGGTCCCGGCGAGGTGGACGACCACGTCCGCCTCGGCGATGCCGGCCCGCCAGTCCTCGCCGCGGCCCAGCGGCAACACCCGCGCCGGCGTCTCCCCCAGCCGTTGCCGCAGCAGCGCCCCGACCTGCCCCGACGCCCCGGTGACCGCGACCGTCGCGCCCGGCTCCGCGCTCACTCGCTCTTCAGCCCGACAGCCTCGTCGAGAAACGGCCCCAGCAATTCCGCCGCCCTCTTGGCCGCTTCCTGGACCGACTCCCCCGGCGTCGTGACGTAGCTGATCGACAGCCGCACCAGGCTCTCGGCCAGGTTCTTGACGTCCTCTTCGGCAGCCTGCGGCCAACCCTCTTCGATCACCGCCGCCAGCCGGGCCGCGGCCCACTGGACGACCGGCAGGCCCTGGGTGGTGACGAACGGGAGCATTCCTCCGGTGCCGTCGTCGCTGAGCAGGATGCTGATCAACGGGTCCTTGCCGGCAGCGTGCAGGAAATGCTCGAGGGCCGCCATCACCGCCGCGCGCGGATCGTCGCGGTGCTCCAGGACCGCCTTCTCGACGCCGCCCATGAACCGGTCGGCCTCATGGATGACGAAGGCGAAGCCGAACTCGTTGCGGTTGCCGAACTCGTTGTAGAGAGTCTGGCGACTGACGCCGGCGCCGCTGGCGATATCCGCCATCGTGATCTCCGACCACGGCCGCTCGCCCAGCTGTTCGCGGGCCGCATCGAAGACGGTTTTGCGCAGCAACTCCCGCGCCGCCTCTTGATAAGGGGTCCGTTGACTGGCCATCCCCCCTTATCGTCGCATGGAAGGACGTTTAAGTACTAGCTCCGACCGGCTCGAAGTCGACTTTGTCGCGAACCCCACAATCGGGGCAGGCCCAGTCGTCGGGAACCTCGGCCCAGGCCGTGCCGGGCGGGAACCCCTCGCGCGGGTGGCCCGCCTGCTCGTCGTAGACGTAGCCGCAGGAGGGGCAGCGCCAGGCGCTCATGCGGCCCTGCCGTAGCGGGCGAGGACCCGGTCGAGCTTGCGCGGGTGGATGTTGCAGCGGGTGACGTCGCCGCCGTAGTGGTCGAGCAGGCGCGGGTCCATCACCCGCCGCCAGAGCGGCGGGAACCAGGCGAGGACGATCATCCCCGCGTAGCCGGTCGGCAGCTGCGGCGCCTCGTCGATGTGGCGCAGGGCCTGGTAGCGCCGGGTCGGGTTGGCGTGGTGGTCGGAGTGGCGCTGGAGGTGGTAGAGGAGGACGTTGGAAGCGACGTTGTTGCTGTTCCAGCTGTGCTCGGGGCGACAGCGCTCGTAGCGGCCGTCCTCGCGCTTCTGGCGCAGGAGGCCGTAGTGCTCGAGGTAGTTGACGACCTCCAGCAGCGAGAACCCGATCACCGCCTGGACCAGCAGGTAGGGCAGGACGACCGGCCCGAAGACGACCGCGAGGCCGGCGAAGAGGACGACGGTCATCGCCCAGGCGCTGAGGATGTCGTTGTGGACGCTGAAGTGCGGCTTGCCGAGCCGGTCGAGCCGGGCGGCCTCGATCTCCCAAGCCGAGCGCACGCTGCCGGCCACGGTGCGCGGCAGGAAGGCCCAGAAGCTCTCGCCCAGACGCGAGCTGGCCGGGTCCTCCGGCGTCGCGACGCGCACGTGGTGGCCGCGGTTGTGCTCGATGAAGAAGTGGCCGTAGCCGGTCTGCGCGAGCGCGACCTTGCTGAGCCAGCGCTCCAGCGACGCGCGCTTGTGCCCGAGCTCGTGCGCGGTGTTGATCCCGACGCCGTTGACGACGCCGAGGGTCAGCGCGAGGCCGACCTTCTCCACCCCGGTGAGCGTGTCGCCGGCGAGCAGCCACGCGCCGCCGAACAGCGCGAGGTACTGCAGCGGGATGAACGCGTAGGTGCACCAGCGGTAGTAGCGGTCCTGCTCGAGCCACTTGAGCACGCTGTCGGGCGGGTTCGAGGAGTCCTTGCCGATCGCCCATTCGAGGAACGGGAAGACGACGAAGATGAAGAACGGCCCGGCGAACCAGAAGAACCCGAGGCCGGTCAGGGCCGCGAGGCCCCAGGCCACGAAGGGGAACGTGGGCACGAGCAATCCCAGCAGCCAGTAGTAGCGCTTGGGGTCGTGCCACGTGGTCGGCGGGTTGAGCTCGACGGCCGCGGTGCTCACCGCCGGAACCATAGCACCAAAAGACGTCACGGTTGTAAACGTCACGGTAGACGGCGCTATGATGGCGCCCCATGCCGCCGCGACTTCGAGCCGTGAGCGAGGCGGGCGACGAGGAGTCGCCGAACCAGCTCACGATCGAGGGCCTCTCCCAGGAGACCGGCCTGTCGGTCCGCAACCTGCGCTCGCACCACGCGCGCGGGCTGCTGCCCCCGCCGGAGGTGCGCGGGCGGGTGGGCTACTACGGACCCGAGCACATCGAGCGCCTGCGCCTGATCCAGGAGCTCCAGGCCGAGGGCCTCAAGCTCGACGGAATCAAGCGCCTGCTCGAGGAGTCGCGCGGCGATGGCCTCCTGAACGTCAAGCGCGCCACCGACGCCTTCGGCCAGGGC
>JALZHV010000304.1 GCA_030860625.1 Actinomycetota bacterium | reverse complement strand
ATCAGGGGATAGGTGAAGACGATGATCTGGCCCGCGTATGAGGGGTCGGTGACCGCCTCCTGGTAGCCGGTCATCGCGGTGTTGAAGACGACCTCGCCGGTGACCGGCGCTTCGTGGCCGCAGGCGAGCCCGTCGAGCCGGGTGCCGTCCTCGAGCAGCAGGTAGGCCTCGCTCATGCCGCCACTCCCAGGCTGAAGCTGCGCAGGCGGAAGGCGACTTGGCCGGCGGCGACCGTCATCAGGACACGTCCGGTGAGGGTGCGCCCGGCGCACCAGGAGTTGGCGGAGCGGCTCTCGTAGCCATCCTCGCCGACCGTCCACTCGGCGCCGAGGTCGCAGAGGGCGACGTTCGCCTCCGAGCCCGGCGCCAGGGTCGGGCGCGGCAGGTCGAAGGGCTCGGCGCCGCCGCCCATCCGCTCGACCAGCAGGCCGAGGTCGATCGTGCCCGGCAGCACCAGCTCGGTGTGGAGCGCGGCGAAGGCGGTCTCGAGGCCGGTCACCCCCATCGAGGCCTGCTCGAACGGCACTTCCTTTTCCTCCGCCTGGTGCGGCGCATGATCGGTGGCGATGCACTCGATCGCGCCGTCGCGCAGGCCCTCGATCAGCGCCTGCCGGTCGCGCTCTTCGCGCAGGGGCGGGTTCATCTTGAAGCGGGACGGGTCAAGGCTGCGGACCTCCTCGTCGGTGAGACATAGATGGTGGGGGCTGGCCTCGGCGCTGACTCGGACCCCGGCCGCCTTGGCGGCGCGGACGATCTCGACCGACTCGGCGGCGGAGAGGTGCTGGACGTGGATGCGGGCGCGCTCGTGGGCGGCCAGGGCGACGTCGCGGGCGACCATCGTCGACTCCGAGACCGAGGGGATGCCACCGACGCCGAGCGCGGCCGAGACCGGGCCCTCATGCATGGCCCCGTCGCGGGAGAGGTGCGGGTCCTCCTCGTGCAGGGCGATGTTGCCGCCGCAGAGGTGCTGGTACTGGAGGGCGCGGCGCATCACCCCGGCGTCGACAATCGGCAGGCCGTCGTCGGAGAAGCCGAGCGCGCCGGCTTCGCGCAGCTCGACCATCTCGGTCAGCTCCTCGCCCTGCATGCCCTGGGTGACGGTTGCGAGGAAGCCGACCGGAACCGAGGCGGCCGCCCGTGCCTGCTCGCGCAAGGACGCGATGTCGGCGGCGGTGGATACCGGCGGCCGGGTGTTGGCCATCGCCAGGATCCCGCAGTAGCCGCCGGCGGCCGCGGCGCGGGTGCCCGTCTCGACGTCCTCCTTGTGCTCCTGGCCGGGGGTGCGGAGGTGGACGTGCGGGTCGAAGAAGGCGGGGAAGGCGTGCAGGCCCTCGGCCTCGACCACCTCGGCGCCGTCGGCGTCGGCCTCGCCCGGCGAGGCGAGCGCGGCGATCACCCCGTCCCGGATGACGACGTCGTAGACGGAGTCGATCCCGGCGACCGGGTCGAGCACGGTGGCGCGGCGGAGGATCAGGTGCGCCGCGGGGCCGGTGCGGACGTCGAGCAGCTCGGCGAGGCTCATGCGGGGGTTCCTATCGGAGTCGGGCGGCTGCCCTCGTCCTGCTCGCTGGGCGTCTTGCCCTCGCTGCCGGCGAGCAGCTCGTAGAGGATCGCCATCCGCACCACCAGGCCGGCGGCGACCTGCTCGGCGATCAGCGACTGCGGCGAGTCGATCGCCGCGCCGGAGAGCTCGACGCCGCGGTTGACCGGGCCGGGGTGCATCAGCAGCTGGCGCGGGTTGAGGCGGCGGGTGTCGATCTGGAAGTTGGCGGCGTACTCGCGCAGCGAGGGGACGAAGCTCTCGCTCATCCGCTCCTTCTGCATCCGCAGCGCGTAGACGACCTCGGCCTCCTCGACCCCGTCGAGGGTGTAGGAGACGTCGCAGCCGAGCTCCTCGATCCCGCGCGGGATCAGGGTCGGCGGGCCGCAGACGGTGACGTGGGCGCCCATCCGCGCGAAGGCGATCAGGTTGGAGCGGGCGACGCGGCTGTGGAGGACGTCGCCGACGATCCAGATCCGGGTGCCGTCGAGCGAGCCGAGGCGGCGGCGCAGCGTGTAGACGTCGAGCAGCGCCTGGCTCGGGTGCTCGTGCTTGCCGTCGCCGGCGTTGACGACCGCGGCCGTGGTCCAGCCGGCGACCATCTGGGCGGCGCCCGCGTAGGGGTGGCGGATCACGATCGCGGCGGGGTCGTAGGCGGAGAGGGTGGCGACGGTGTCCTTCAGCGACTCCCCCTTCTCGACCGAGGAGCCGGCCGCCTTGACCGAGACGACGTCGGCGGAGAGCCGCTTGGCGGCGAGGTCGAAGGAGCTCGAGGTGCGGGTGCTCGACTCGTAGAAGAGCGAGACGACGGTGCGCCCGCGCAGGGTCGGCACCTTCTTGATGTCGCGGCGGCCGACCTCGGCGAAGCTCTCGGCGCGGTCGAGGATCGCCTCGATTTCCGCTCGCGAGAGCTGCTCGATCGAGAGCAGGTGCTTCATGGGGTCACCTCCAGGGCGGTTTCGGAGATCGTCACGCCGTCTGTGCCGTCGATCTCCTCGAGGCGGACGTTGACCCGCTCCTCGCGCGCCGTCGGCAGGTTCTTGCCGACGTAGTCGGGGCGGATCGGCAACTCGCGGTGGCCGCGGTCGCAGAGGACCGCGAGCTGCACCCGGCGCGGGCGGCCGTAGTCGAAGAGGGCCTCGATCGCGGCGCGGACGGTGCGGCCGGTGTAGAGGACGTCGTCGACGAGGACGACGGTGCGCTCGCTGAGGTCGAAGTCGATGTGAGAGGCGTGGACGACCGGCTGCGAGGCGGGCGCCTTGGCGCCGACGTCGTCGCGGTAGAAGGAGATGTCGATGTCGCCGATCGGCAGGTCGGTCCCGGTCAGCTCGCCGAGGAAGACGTGGAGGCGGCGGGCCAACACGGCGC
>JALZHV010000027.1 GCA_030860625.1 Actinomycetota bacterium | reverse complement strand
TTCGTGCACCCCCTAGGGACAGGGGAGGGGGTTCCAGTCATGGAGGAGCGAGCTTGAAAATCCCCTGGGTCCCGCTGAAGCTTGTGGCGTGCTTGGTGGCCGCTGGGCTGGCGGTGGCGGGGCTGGCGGCATGCGGGGGCGGGTCGGACGAGTCGGGGGCGCGCGAGTTGACCTTCTTCGTCGCGATCCAGCCGGGCGGGACGATCGAGGAAGTCTCGAAACGGTGCTCGGAGGAATCGGGCGGGAAATACACGATCACGCCTGAATTCCTCCCGACCGACGCGACGCAGCAGCGCGAACAGCTGGTGCGGCGGCTCGGGGCCGAGGACCCGTCGATCGACATCGTCGGGATGGACGTGATCTGGACCGGCGAGTTCGCCAACGCCGGCTGGGTCGAGGAGTGGACCGGGCCGCTGAAGGGGCAGGTGACCGAAGCGGTCTTCCCCAACGTGATCGAGACCGCCTCGTATGAGGGCAAGCTCTACGCGGCGCCGTTCAACACCAACACGCAGCTGCTCTGGTACCGCAAAGACCTAGTCAAAGAGCCGCCGAAAACCTGGGACGAGATGATCGAGATGGCCGAAGGGCTGAAAGAAGCCGGCTCGATCCAGGTCCAGGCGAACCGCTACGAGGGCTACATGGTCCTGGCCAACGCGCTGATCGAGAGTGCTGGCACCGAAATGCTCTCCGGGCCCGAGGCGGTCAAGCTCGAACAGGGCCCAACCGAAAAGGCGCTGGAAGTGCTGGGCAAGCTCGCCCGCGGCAAAGCGGCGCCACCCACCCTTTCGACCTCCGACGAGGACAGCGCCCGCCTCGCCTTCGAGGCCGGCGAATCGGCCTTCATGACCAACTACACCTTCGCCTACGCCAGCGCCCAGGGCGAAGCGCCGGACATCGGCAAAGTGATGGGCTACGCCCGCTTCCCGCAGGTCGACCCGAACACGCCGAGCAAACCGCCGCTCGGCGGCTTCAACCTCGCGGTCAGCGCCTTCTCGGAGAACCAGGACGTGGCTTTCGAGGCGGCCGCCTGCCTGGCCGGCAAAGAGAGCCAGAAAACGGCGGTCGAACTCGACGGCCTCCCCCCCTCGCGCTCTGACCTCTACACCGACAAAGCCGTGACTAAGGCGTACCCCGGCTTCGCGCAGCTGGTCAAAGAATCGATCGAGGGCTCCGGACCGCGCCCGACCACCCCGGCCTACCAGGACGTCTCGCTCGCGGTCCAGCGCTCGCTGCACCCGCCGGACAAGATCGACCCCGCCGACGTCGAATCGGTCTTCGACGAGCTGAAGTCGAACCTCGAAGACGCGGTCAAGCGGGAAGGGCTGCTCTGATGACGGTCAACGTCCCGACCAACCCCGCTCCCCCCAAGGCCGCGCCGAAGGGCGGCGCCTCCTCGCGCACCCGCTCCGAGCGCAAGCTCGCCTGGATGCTCTGCGCCCCCGCGGTGCTGGCGATGCTGCTGGTCACCGCCTATCCGATCGTCTACGCGGTGATCCTCTCGCTGCAGGACGTCGACCTCCGCTTCCCCGACGAGGGCGGCTTCGTCGGCCTCGACAACTACACCGCCGTCCTCACCTCTGAGCTCTGGTGGACGGACATGTTCAACACCGTCTTCATCATGCTGATCTCGGTCGCGATCGAGCTGGTGCTGGGGATGGCGATCGCGATGGTGATGTACCGGGCGATCTTCGGCCGCGGCATCGTCCGCACCTCGGTCCTCATCCCCTACGGGATCATCACCGTCGTCGCCGCCTTCGCCTGGCAGTTCGCCTTCTCGCCCGACACCGGCTTCGTCAACGGCCTGCCGCTGATCGGCGACGAAACCGACTGGTTCGGCGGCCGCTTCAGCTCCTTCGTAGTAATCATCATGGCCGAGGTCTGGAAGACGACCCCGTTCATGGCGCTGCTGCTGCTGGCCGGGCTGGTGACGATCGACCGCGGCCTCTACGAGGCGGCGCGGGTCGACGGCGCCACCGCCTGGCAGCGGTTCACCAAGATCACCCTGCCGCTGATGAAGCCGGCGATCCTCGTCGCCCTCCTCTTCCGCAGCCTCGACGCCTTCCGCGTCTTCGACACGATCTTCGTCATGACCCGCGGTGCGCAAGACACCGAATCGGTCTCGATCCTCGGCTTCAACCAGCTGATCTCCCGCCTCAACCTCGGGCTCGGCTCGGCGGTCTCGGTGCTGATCTTCATCTGCGTCTTCCTGATCGCGTTCCTCTTCGTGCGCGGCTTCGGCACGCGCCTCGACGAAGGGAGGCCGGGATGACGACGAGCGAACACCAGGGCCGCGACTACACCCTCTGGGCCATCGTCATCGCGCTGGTGGTCGTCTTCGCCCTGATCCCGGTCCTGTGGCTGATCTCGATCTCGCTGAAGCCGACCGACGCGATCACCGACGGGCGCTTCATCCCCTCCGACATCTCCTTCGACAACTACAAGAGCCTGTTCGAAGGCGGGATCGACGACAGCCCCTTCATCAAACCGCTGATCAACTCGATCCTGATCGCGGTGATCACGACCGTGATCGCGATCGTCCTCGCCTCCTTCGCCGCCTACGCGATCGCCCGCCTCGAATTCCCCGGCAAGCGACTGATCCTCGCCGGGGCGCTGGCAATCGCGATGTTCCCGCCGATCTCCACCGTCGGGCCGCTCTTCGACATGTGGCGGGCGCTCGGCCTCTACGACACCTATCCGGGGCTGATCGTCCCCTACCTCACCTTCTCGCTGCCGCTGGCGATCTACGTCCTCGTCGCCTTCTTCAGGGAGATCCCCTGGGAGCTCGAGCAGGCGGCCCAGGTCGACGGCGCGACGCCGTTCCAGGCGTTCCGGAAGGTGATCGTCCCGATCGCCGCGCCCGGCGTCTTCACCGCCGCGATCCTCGTCTTCATCTTCTGCTGGAACGACTTCCTCTTCGCGATCTCGCTGACCAGCTCGGACGCGTCGCGGACCGTTCCCGCCGCCCTCGCCTTCTTCACCGGCGAGTCGTCTTTCACCCAGCCGACCGGGAGCATCGCCGCCGCCGCGGTGGTGGTGACGGTGCCGATCATCGTCTTCGTCCTCTTCTTCCAGCGCCGAATCGTCGCCGGGCTAACCGCCGGCGCCGTCAAGGGATAAGGAGCAATACCGATGGCAGAGATAGTCCTCGACGGAGTCTCGAAAGTCTTCCCCGACGGCTTCGAAGCCGTCAAAGACATGAACCTCGACATCCAGGACGGCGAGTTCATGATCCTCGTCGGCCCGTCGGGCTGCGGCAAGTCGACGGCGCTGCGGATGATCGCCGGGCTCGAGGACATCTCCAGCGGCGAGCTGAAGATCGGCGGCGAGACCGTCAACGACCGCTCGCCGAAGGACCGCGACATCGCGATGGTCTTCCAGAACTACGCGCTCTACCCGCACATGACCGTGCGCGAGAACATGGGCTTCGCGCTGAAGCTGGCGGGGGTCGACCAGGCGGAGATCGACAAGAAGGTCGAGGAGGCGGCGCGGACGCTCGACCTCGAGCAGCACCTCGACCGGCGGCCGGCGAACCTCTCCGGCGGCCAGCGCCAGCGGGTGGCGATGGGGCGGGCGATCGTCCGCGACCCGAAGGCGTTCCTGATGGACGAGCCGCTCTCCAACCTCGACGCGAAGCTGCGCGTGCAGATGCGGACCGAGGTGGCGCGGCTGCAGTCGAAGCTGGAGACGACGACCGTCTACGTCACCCACGACCAAACCGAGGCGATGACCCTCGGCGACCGCGTCGCGGTGATGCGGGCCGGCGTCCTGCAGCAGGTCGGCGCCCCGGCCGAGCTCTACGACAACCCCCGCAACCTCTTCGTCGCCGGCTTCATCGGCTCACCGGCGATGAACTTCATGCCCGGCGAGATCAGCGGCGGCGAGCTGCAACTGCCGATCGGCGAGGTCGACCTCGGCAAACTAGACGTCCAGCACGGCGACGGCCCGGTCGTCGCCGGCATCCGCCCGGAGAACTTCGAGGACGTGGAGGTGATCGGCGACCTCAAGGAGGAGCGCGGAATCGTCTTCGAGGCCGAGATCGACCTGGTCGAGTCGCTCGGCTCCGACCTCTTCGCCTACTTCCACATCGAGTCCGCGGGCGTCCAGTCCGACCAGCTCGCCGACCTCGTCGACGAAAGCCTCGAGGAAACCGGCGCCGCCGAAACCCGCGAGGGCCACGAGCAGATCGTCGCCCGCCTCGACCCGACCAGCAAAGTCCGCCGCCGCGAGACCGCCCAGCTCTGGGCCGACACCGCGAAACTGCACCTCTTCGACCCTGAGAGCGGCGACAGCTTGCGGGACAAATAGCTAGCTAGTAAGGCGCCCGCAGGTTCTCGAACATCGGGAAGTGCTTGACGTTTCGGGTGGCGAGATCGGCATCCAGCGCTTCCGCAGTGGCGGCGATTGCGAGGTCGGCAACCCCGATGCCGGAGTGGCTCCGGCGCCAGCGACGCCCCAACTCGCCAGCGCGGCGCGCCACTGATTCGCTGACCGGAACCCACTCGACCAAGGCGAACACCCCCTCCGCAGTCCGGCGCTCAGAGGATCGAAGACCCTGAATGACCTCGATCCTGCTGATCTCCGAGCAGGAGGGCCGACTGTCCAGACTGGCGAGGTATTCCGTTGCGGAATCCACCCCCCGCAGATGGTCGACCAGGATGGTGGTGTCGAGGACGACTCTCAATCTTCGAGCCGCGACAGTCGCTCGGCGTCGGCGCGGCGAATCTCGTCGACGTACTCGACACCCTCCTTGAGATACGGGGCGCTACCCGCACTCCTGTCCAGCGCCTTCTTCCACTGCTTCCGCCATTCCGCCGTGTCCCGCTCCTCTTGCGCAAGGTAGACGTCCACGGCGCGACGGATAACGGTTGACCGCGTCGTCCCCTCGGCGGCGGCTCGCTCGTCCAAGCGCGCAGTCTGCTTCTCATCTAGATAGATCTGCGTACGATTCACGATGTATGAATATACATCGTATGCGCTTAGGATGCGGCTGCGACCAGACGGGACATCAGCGCCACAGCCTGCTTATCGGCGAGTTCCTGTGCGCGGGTGAGGTCCTGCCAGGTGCGGAAGGCGAGGGCGTGGCCGATCGCGGCGCGGGTGCGCTTGGCGGCGTTGCCGCGCAGCCCCCTTCCCCGCATCAGGATCTTGGTGGCCTCTGCCAGAAAGGCGCGGAGGCCGCCCATCAACTCGTCGACGACAGGCACCGTGGGGGCATCGCGGAGGAGCTTGTCAAGCATCTCCTCGGTCTGGCGGTAGTAGGCGTAAAGCTCGGCGAGGGCGGTGTCGAGGCGCTCGGCGGGGTCCTCGATCTCCGCCCAGCGGCTGATGTCGGGTGGCGGGTTCGCTTCGGCCCAGTGGGCTGAGCAGGCGCCGAACAGGGCGCGCTCGTCGGGGAAGTGCCGATAGAGGGTCGAGCGGCGGACGCCGGCGTGCTCGGCGACGGCGCTCATCGTCGTCTGGGCGGGGCCGAGCGAGCCGTGCAGCTCGACTGCGCTTTCGGTGATCCGCAGCCGCGTCTGCGCCTCGGCTTCGGCGCGGCGCTTCTTCTGGTACTGGCGCTTTTTATCGGACATAGGTGTTCGGCGAATCTTGACAGATGGACGGGATCTGTTCTAGAGTCTCTTTCACGCGACACTTATGTCCAATGAAAAGGAGAAGCAGATGGCAACGGTGGTGGGTCCCAACGACGGCAAGGCAGGCTTCCTCGGCAGCATCGGGGTGCGGTTCATGATCAGCGGCGAGGAAGCCGGCGGCGACTTCTCGCTGGTCGAACACCCGCTGCCGCCGCGGGCGCTGGCGGCGCCGCTGCACCGGCACAACCGCGAGGATGAGTACAGCTACGTGCTCGAGGGGCGGATGGGCGCGCTGCTCGGCGACGAGGTGCTCGAGGCGGGCCCGGGCGACCTGGTCTTCAAGCCGCGCGACGAGTGGCACACCTTCTGGAACGCCGGCGACGAGACCTGCCGGATCCTCGAGATCATCGCCCCGGCCGGCTTCGAGCACTTCTTCGAGGAGCTCGTCGACATGGGCGGGGTGCTGAAAGCCGCTCCGGAGGAGGTGGCGGCGCTGAGCGAGCGCTACGGGCTGGAGATGCAGCCGGAGAGCGTCCCGGAGCTGATGCAGCGCTTCGATCTGCGGGTAGGCGACCCTGAGGCGCTGGCGCCGCGGGTCCTCGCCTAGCCCCGCAGCCGGCTTGCCATGCGGGGGAGGCAACCGTCTCCCCCGCAAACTGCGCGGTTTCCTACGGAGAGTCGGGTCGCCGCTCGCTGCTACCCTGCCCGGGTAGGCAGTCCGCCTGCGCGTCCGTCTTCAACTTGCCAGCGAGGAAACGCGCTTTGACTCCCGATCAGCGGCCTTGGGTCGACCGCGATGGGCCGCACGACGAATGCGGCGTCTTCGGCGTATACGCGCCCGGGCACGACGTGTCCCGCCTGGCCTACTTCAGCCTCTACGCGCTGCAGCACCGCGGCCAGGAGTCGGCCGGGATCGCCACCTGCGAGGGCGGGCTGATCACGACCCTGCGCGATGCCGGCCTTGTCTCCCAGGTCTTTGACGAGCAGAAGCTGCAGGCGCTGCAGGGCGACATGGCGATCGGCCACGTGCGGTACTCGACCACCGGCGGTGGCTCCTGGGAGAACGCGCAGCCGATCTGGCGCGACGACGGCCGCGAGGTCGCCCTCGCCCACAACGGCAACCTCACCAACGCGGTCGAGCTCTGGGGCGAGCTGAAGGAGCAGGGCCTCGACTTCCGCGGCACCTCCGACTCGGAGATCATCGCCGCGCTGCTCTCCTCTCACCCGGGGAAGCTGATCGAGGACGCGGTCGAAGACGTGATGCCGCGGTTGCAGGGCGCCTTCTCGACCGTGGTGATGACCAAGCGCGCGATCGTCGCCTTCCGCGACCCGCACGGGATCCGGCCGCTCAGCCTCGGCAAGCTCGACGACCGCTTCGTCGTCGCCTCCGAGAGCTGCGCCTTCGACATCATCGGCGCCAAGCTGATGCGCGAGGTGCACCCCGGCGAGATGGTCTCGCTGAGCGATCGCGGGCTGGAGACGCGCCAGGTGGTGAAGACCGAGCGCCGCGCCAGCTGCGTCTTCGAGCACATCTACTTCTCCCGTCCCGACAGCCGCCTCGAGGGCAAGGTTCTGCAACAGGCGCGTGGGCGGATGGGCGAGATCCTCCACCGCGAGTCCCCGGTCGAGGCCGATCTGGTGATCGCGGTGCCGGACTCCGGCAACCCCGCGGCCGCCGGCTTCTCCCGCGCCTCCGGCATCCCCCGCGACGACGGCCTGATCAAGAACCGCTACGTCGCGCGGACGTTCATCCAGCCCGGGCAGGAGCTGCGCAAGCACGGCCTGCGGATGAAGTTCAACCCGCTGCCGGAGATCGTCGCCGGGCAGCGCCTCGTCGTCGTCGACGACTCGATCGTGCGCGGCAACACCACCCGCCAGATCGTCGGCATGCTTCGCGACGCCGGCGCCGCCGAGGTCCACCTCCGCATCTCGGCGCCCCCGATCCGCAACCCCTGCCACTACGGCGTCGACATGTCGACCCGCGAGGAGATGATCGCCCACAACCGCTCGATCGACGAGATCGCCGACGAGCTCGAAGCCGACTCCCTCGCCTACCTCTCGATGGCCGGCGTCTACGAGGCGATCGGCGGCGACCCCGCAGAACACTGCGACGCCTGCTTCAGCGGCAACTACCCCCTCGGCGATCCCGACGAGGCCGACGGCAAATACGCCCTCGAGGAGATCGCCGTAGTGCCGGCTTCGGGTTGATTACTCAAGGATTGAAGGGACCGCGTACGCGGTCCCTTCAATCCCTTCCGAACTGCTACTGCTTTAACTGGCTGTAACTTTCAGCGTGTTCGGGACAGTGACCGTGTAGCTAGCGGTCCACGTGGCCGGGTTGGCACAGAGGAATCCGCCGGAGATACGCGTTAGAGAAGTATTTGCGTTGAGGGTTGCCGGACTACCACCCGTGAGTGAGCCAATATCAGTAGCGCTCGGGGTTCCGTAGACGCAAGAGGTGGAGCCAATAGCAACTGTCACTTCTGCACCTTCAGATGTGACTGTTCCATTTGTACCACTAGTGTGGTGCAGAATCAGCTTTCCAGTTTTAAGAGTTTTAACGGTGGCGTTACAGCCCGTGAAGGCAAGGGTGGTGATATTACCTTCAACCGGGACGCCGATGCCACCTGCGTTGCTGGTCACCCCATCAACTTCGGAGTGCGGACATTCGATCGTGGCGAATCCAGCCTGCAGAACAGCGTTGGTGCCTGTCGATTCGATCACGGTTCCTTTGCCGAGTTTACTTCCCGCTCCATTCTCGATGATGGTTGCCGAAGCCGCACTGGTATGTGCCATCAGAGCAGTCGCAGCAATAGCCGCGAGCCCTAGGATCTTGATGTACCTCATGATTTCTCCTTAATCCGCCTCAAAGCGGAATTGCTTCAGGTAGAGGTATCAAGGATTTAGGTACTAGTCAAGTTCCCTTGAGTGACTATCTTCGGTATCGCCACGATGCCGGAGATAGTCTGTCGCTACGAAGAAATGCCCATCGCCAGAAGGTGCAGGTAGAGGACGTCCTGCCAGATGTCGGGCTTGGTCATCTCTTCCGGAACGTAGCCAGCTCAGGAAGGCTGCCGCAATTGCGGCCGTCCTTCGCTCAGCGGGACCAGAGCTAACTAGCGGCTACTTCTAGGGGTTCGGGGTCGTAATGGTTTCATTACGGGTTGTTGGTGCAGGCGCGGCGCAGAGAAAACCCCCAGCAACCTTTGCCATTAAAGCTTCTCCTTTCAGGATAGCTGGGCTGCCGCCGGAGATAGTTCCCCAGTAGGTGGCGCTCGGCGTGTCATAGGTGCAGGAGGTCGAGCCGATGGCGACTGTCACTTCCCATCCTTCAGATGTGACCGTCCCGTTGCTGCCGCTGGTGTAGTGGATGATCATCTTGCCTTTTTTGAGGACGTGCACTGTGCCGTTGCAGCTGGTGAAGCTAAGGCCGTTGATGCTGCCTTCAATTGTTGTTGAAGCTCCGCCTTGGTTAGAGGTTTTTCCAGTCTCCTTCAGAGTGTTCACAGATGATCGTGGAAAAGCCGGCCTGCAGTTTGGCTTCGGTCCCTGTCGATTCGATCTAGGTGCCTTTGGGCAGAATGCTGCCGTTGCTCTTGAGGACCGTCGCCGAAGCGGTGCCGGCGAAAGCCATCAGGGCAGCCGCAACTACGGCCATCAGACCCAGGATCTTGATGTACTTCATGATCTTCTCCTTCACCGCCCAGAGGCGGCTAGTTAAAGATCAGTCGTACCACTCGCTCAGGCATTGCACAAAAACATTTGAGTTTGCTATGTAGGCCGAGAGAGGGGCCGCCCCGCGGGCGACCCCTCCTGAGGCCGGGTGTCTCTGGGCTTAGCTAGCCGCGACTTCGAGCGGTCTCGGCGTGATGAACGTGAAGTTCATCGTCCAAGTCGCCGGGTTGGCGCAGAGGAAGCCGCCGGCGATCCTCGTGAAGGAAGCAGAAGCGTTCAAAGTTGCCGGGTTGCCTCCCGTGAGCGTGCCTATGTCGGTTGCGGTCGGGGTGCCGTAGACGCAGCTGGTGCTGCCGCCCAACGTCACTGTGAATTCCCAGCCTTCAGATGTGACTGTGGCGTTGGACCCACTCGTCCAGTGAAGCGTCCAAGCACCATTTTTCAAAGTTTTCCAGGTGCTGTTGCATTCTCTGAAGATCGACGTGCTCAGCGGTATCTGGACCGTTTCCGAGGCGCCTCCTGTGCTGGAGGTTTTGCCTTCGAGTTCCGAGTGCGAGCATTCGAAGGTGGCGAAGCCCGCTTTGAACACGCCATTGGTGCCTGTGACTTCTACTTTCGTTCCCGCTCCCAGCATCGCTCCGCCGGAGTAGAGAGCGGTCGCGGAGGCCGTGCCTACCGAGACAACCGCACTCAAAGCAGCTACAGCAGCAACCGTTAGAGCCAGTTTCTTCAGATGCCTCATCTTCTCCCTCTCCTTGATCTTTACCTAGACGAAAAAGAGGCCGCCCACAGAGTGGG
>JALZHV010000303.1 GCA_030860625.1 Actinomycetota bacterium | reverse complement strand
AGGCGACCCTGATCGCCGCCAACGTCTCCCTGCCTGCCCCGGCCGGGGTGCGGCGAATCGACGTCGAGACCGCCTCCCAGCTCGCCGTGGCCGCCGCCGAGGAGTTCGGGCGCACCCACGTCCTGCTGATGGCCGCCGCTCCCGCCGACTTCCGCCCGGCCGCGGCGGCCGACGAGAAGCTGAAGCGCCAGGGCGAGCTCGACCTCCACCTCGAGCCGACCGAGGACATCCTCGCCGCGCTCACCCGCGGCCGCGCCCCCGGGCAGACGATCGTCGGCTTCGCCGCCGAGCACGGGGGGGACACCCACGGCCGGGCGCGGGAGAAGCTGGCCCGCAAGGGCGCCGACATGATCGTCCTCAACGACGTTTCCAACCCGGAGATCGGCTTCGAGAGCGCCCGCAACGCGGTGACGCTGGTGACCGCGGCGGGCGAGACCGAGGTGCCGATCGACTCCAAGGACGCGATCGCCGAGGCGATCCTGCACGAGGTCGACCGGCTGCGGGGAAAAGCCGGCCAGCCCGCAGGCTGAGCGGGCTATACTGATTTCAAGCTTTTCTGTCCCCTATGCGTGTCGAGAAGTGGGCCTGGCCCACTTTTTTTACGCCTCCACCCCAACATCCCACGCATGAACGACCCCACCGAGCAAGACCTTCAGCAGCAGCTGTCCGAGCTGGACGGCGAGATCGACCTGGTCGCCCTCGAGAAACCGAGGAACGACACGCTGCGCCTGTTCATCGACCACCCGGACGGCGTCAGCCTCGCTCTTTGCGAGAGAGTGACCAAGCACCTGAATCACCTGCTGGTCGATTATTCGCTCGAGGTCTCTTCGCCGGGACCGAAGTACCGCGACCGCCGCAAAGCCAGCAACGCCACCCCATCCGACATCAGCAAGGAGTCCCTTCAGTGAGTAAAGAGATCGTCGACGCAGTCAAAGCGCTCGAGCAGGAGAAGGGAATCTCCGCCGACAAGCTGATGGACGCCCTCGAGGACGCCCTGCTCTCGGCCTACAAGAAGACCCCCGGCGCCGCCAAATACGCCCGCGTCGACCTCGACCACGAAACCGGCGACTTCCGCGTCTTCGAACTGATCCTGCCGCCGGAGCTGGAGGAGAAGCTGCTGGCCGAAGCGGCCGAGCAGCAGGAGGAGCCCGAGGTCGACCCCGAGACCGGCGAAATGAAAGAGCCGGAGGACCCCGAGCTCGACCCGGAGATGCTCGCCCCCTACGAGGACCAGATCTCGACCAGCGACGTCACCCCCGAAGACTTCGGCCGGATCGCCGCCCAGACCGCCAAGCAGGTGATCCTGCAGCGGATCCGCGAGGCCGAGCGGCAGATGATGTACGACGAGTACCAGGACCGGGTCGGCGAGCTGATCACCGGGATCATCCAGCAGTCCGACAAGCGCTACACGCTGGTCCAGCTGCGTGAGCGGGTCGAGGCGCTGCTGCCGAAATCCGAGCAGGTCTACAACGAGCGCTACGACCACGGGATGCGGATCAAGGCCGTGATCACCGACGTCTCCGACTCGACCAAAGGCCCGGCGATCGTCGTCTCCCGGCGCAGCCCGGAGCTGATCAAAAGCCTGTTCGAGCTCGAGGTGCCGGAGATCGCCGACAAGCTGGTCGAAATCGTCGGCGTCGCCCGCGAGCCCGGCTACCGCTCGAAGATCGCCGTCGTCTCCCACGCCGACGGGGTCGACCCGGTCGGCGCCTGCGTCGGCCCCCGCGGCTCCCGCGTGCGGATGGTCGTCTCCGAGCTGCGCGGCGAGAAGATCGACATCATCCCTTACAACGAGGAGCCCGCCCGCTTCGTCGCCAAAGCGCTCTCGCCGGCGCGCGTGCGCGAGGTGATCGTCGACGACGAGGAGCGCCAGGCGACCGTGATCGTCCCCGACGACCAGCTCTCGCTGGCGATCGGTCGCGACGGCCAGAACGCCCGCCTCGCCGCCCGCCTCACCGGCTGGCGCGTCGACATCAAGTCCGAGACCGAGTTCGCCTCCGAAGAACAGGAGATCGAGATCGAGGGCGAAGAAACCTTCGACGGCCGCTGCATGGCGGTCCTCTCCAACGGCCGCCGCTGCCCCAACGCGGCGATCCCCGGCTCGACCTACTGCGGCCTGCCGCAGCACCAGGCGCTCTCGCGGTTCGAGACCAGCCAGACGGCGATCCTCGCCAACGTCTCCGAGGCCGAAGTGGCGATCCTCGCCGACCCCGACGCCGACGAAGGCCAGGTCGAAGAGATCGTCGACCGCGCCAACAGCGAATTCGTCGAGCCGACCGAGGGGGCTGAGGAGGCGCCCGCGGAGGAGACGACGGACGAGGCCCCGGCAGAGGAGACCGCCGACGAAGTCGCGACCGAGGAAGCGATCGAAGAGGACATCCAGCAGGAGGCCACGGAAGCCGAGGAAGTCGCGGAGAACTTCGACGACGACCCGGAAGCCAGCGGCGCCGAGCCGAACGCCGGCGAGGCGGGCCCCCCGGACGCCGCCAACGGCGCCGAGGCGGCCGATGGAGCCGACGGCACGGGCGAAGAAGCGGTCGAGCAGGTGCCGACCGAGCAGACCGAGCAGGTCCCCGAGGAGGCTGAGCAGGCCTAGTGGCTAAGAAGCGGGTTCACGAGATCGCGAAAGCGCAGGGCGTCAGCTCGAAGGAGCTGCTGGCCGCTTTGAAAGCGGCCGGCGTCGATGCGAAAGCGGCGGCTTCCACCGTCGAGGAGGCCGAGGCGCTGAAAGCGATTTCAGGCGCGCGGGGTAACGGCGGCGGCGATGGGGCAAAGCAGGCTCCGGCCGCGGCGAAACCCGCTCCCCAGGCCGCGAAACCGGCCGCGCAGGCGGCGCCCAAAGCGCCCGCCGCGGCGGGCAAACCCGCCCCACAGGGCGGCAAACCGGCGCCGAAAGGCCCCCAGACCTCGACCAAACC
>JALZHV010000302.1 GCA_030860625.1 Actinomycetota bacterium | reverse complement strand
AGGTGGCGGCCCCGGCGCCGGCGAGGGCGGCGCGGTCGGCGGGCGAGAAGATCTCCTTCCAGCCGTGGTGGCGCTCCAGCGGCGGCAGCGCCGCAGCGCGGGCGAAGCGCTTGGCTTTGTAGTCGAAGCCGACCCGGTCGGTGCGACTGGGCAGCGCCTCGGCGAGCGGACGGGCCAGCGCGGCGAGGCGGCCGACACGGCGGGCGAGGAGATCGGCGACGTAGGTGTAGTAGCCGCCGAAGAGCTCGTCGCCGCCCTCGCCGGAGAGGGCTACCTTGACCTCGCCGGCGGCGAGCTCGGAGACGAGGTAGGTGGGCAGCGCCGAGGAGTCGCCGAACGGCTCGTCGAAGGACTCGACCAGCTTCGGCAGGAGCTCGACCGCGTCGGGGCGGAGGACCAGCTCGTGGTGGTCGGTGCCGTAGCGCTCGGCGACCAGGCGGGCGCGGGAGAGCTCGTCGAAGCCCGCCTCCTCGAAGCCGATCGAGAACGTCTTCACCGGCTCGGGAGTGTGGGCGGAGGCGAGCGCGGCGAGGCCGCCGGAGTCGACCCCCCCGGAGAGCAGCACCCCGACCGGGACGTCGGCGACGAGGTGGGCGCGGACGCTGTCGTCGAGCACCTCGCGCAGCTCCGCGGCGAGCTCATCCGCCGAGCCGCGGCGCGTCGCACCGCCCGGGGTTGCACCCGCCCGCGCGTAGCGACGCTGCGTCACCTCTCCCCCCTCCCACGCCAGTAGGTACCCGGGTGGCAGCTTGCGCGCCTCGGCGAAGATCGTCAGCGGCGCCGGGATCGAGTTGAAGGCGAGGTAGGCGGCGACCGCTTTCGGGTCGATCTCGCGCGAGAAGCCCGGCTGCTCGAGCATCGCCTTCAGCTCCGAGGCGAACGAGAGACCACCCTCGACGTGGCGGTAGTAGAGCGGCTTGATCCCGAAGCGGTCGCGGGCCAGCAGCAGGCGCCGGCGGCGCTTGTCCCAGAGGGCGATCGCGAACATCCCCCGCAGCCGCTCGACGAACCCCTCGCCGTGCTCCTCGTAGAGGTGGACGAGGACCTCGGTGTCGCAGTCGGTCGCGAAGCGGTGGCCGCGGCCCTCGAGCTCGCGCTTCAGCTCACGGTAGTTGTAGATCTCGCCGTTCTGGACCACGACACAAGAACCGTCCTCGTTCTCGATCGGCTGGTGGCCGCCGGCGAGGTCGATGATCGAGAGCCGCCGCGCCGCCAGCGCCACCGGGCCCGCGTGGAAGAGGCCGTCGTCGTCGGGGCCGCGGTGGACCAGCCGGCCGCTCATCCGCGCCACGGCCTCGAGGTCGGGGGCGCCCTCCCGCTGTCCGGCGACTACGCCGCAGATGCCGCACATGGGCGGCAGTCTCGCAGCCGCGCCGGGTCAACCCGCTCAGGAGGTCGGCTGCCCGCGGCCCGCCACCTTGGCGACCGTGGCCAGCAGTACCTGGAAGTAGAGGCCGACCGAGCGGTCGGCGATGTACTCCATGTCGTGGGCGAGCTTGTCGGCCCAGGTCTCCTCACGGGTGATCCGCGTCTGCGCGAAGCCGGTGACCCCCGGCCGGACGACGAGGCGCTGCCAGTACTGGGGGATCTCGCGGCAGAGCTCGGCGTAGAAGGTGGGGCGGATCGGGCGCGGGCCGACCACGGACATGTCGCCGCGCAGCACGTTCCAGAGCTGGGGGATCTCGTCGAGGTGGGTCTTGCGGAGGACGCCGCCGATCCGGGTCCGCTCTTCCTCGGTGCGGCGGGTCAGCTCCTCGCCGTAATAGGGACCGAGGCGGGTTTCGGCGTCCGGCTTCAGGGTGCGGAACTTGTACATCCAGAAGAGGTGGCCGGCCTTGCCGACGCGGGCGCCGCGGTAGAGGACCGGGCGGCCGGAGTCGATCGCGATCAGCGCCGCGATCAGCGCCAGGAGCGGCGAGAGGACGAGCAGGATCGAGGCGGAGATGAGGATGTCGAGTGCGCGCAGGACAGGGTCGATCGGCCGCGGGTCGCCCTCGGCCGCGGGCGCGACGAGTTCTTCGAGGCCGGGCTCGGCTTCGGACAGCTCGCTCAGGAAGGCGTTACGGGATGGGTCTCTTCGCGCAATGGTTGGGCTCCGACGGTACCGAGGATGGTCTCGACGAGAAGGGCGGGATCGCGGCGGGTCGGGGTCGCCTCGGCGTCGCGCTTGCGCAGCTCCAGCGCCCGCGGATCGGTCAGCGGCCGCAGCCGGCCGGACTTGATCAGCGCTTCGTCGACGCCGCCGAGGCGGCCGCCGTAGGTGGTGTAGACGGGGGTGCCGAGGGCAGCGGCCTCGCGGTTCATCGTGCCGCCGGCGGAGAGGACGAGGTCGGCGAGGGCGATCAGGCTCTGGGCCTCGACGGCGCCGTCGGGGACGATCACCGAGGGCAGCTGCAGGCGGCCGATGAACTCGCGCTGGGCCTGCGTGCGCGGCAGCACCACCGCGTGCACGTCCTCGTCGCGGCCGAGCCGGTCGAGGACCTTGGGGAAGAGCGGGTTCGACTTGCGGTGGTAGAGCGAGACGTCGGGCGGCGGGCGGACGATCACCACCACCCGCTCCTCGTCGACCGAGAGACGCCGCAGCGCCTCGGGGTCGGGCTCGAAGTCGAAGAGGTAGTACTCCTCCTTCAGCCCCGGGTAAGGGAAGTACTTGTCAGGCGTGACGCCGAAGCGGCGCAGCCGCTCGTAGGGGACCGCGTCCGGGAACATCACCCGCTTCGCGAGCCGGCAGCCGATCCGGTGCTGGGTCACCGCCCACTCGTAGTCGTGCATGTTGGCCTCGGGGATGCCGAGCGTCTTGGCGGCGATCGCGAGGTCGTTGGAGCCGTGGGCGAGCGCGAGGTCAAAGCCGCGGCCGCGACCGAACCGCAGCATGCCGCTGCTGCGGGCGGCGAGGCTGGCGGCCTTGCGCAGCCGTGAGG
>JALZHV010000301.1 GCA_030860625.1 Actinomycetota bacterium | reverse complement strand
CCTGCGCAGCGACCACCTCGGCGCGGTTTGAAGTCAATCGCAGCGACGAGCTGCGGGTGACAAATACTCAAATGTTTTTGCTTAATGGTTCCCCGCCCTGTAAACCGCTCGTGACAAATCCACCGCGCCTGGGCGCGAGCACCACACAAGGGAGAACCATGAAGCACCTCAAGACGCTCGGATTGGCAGTCGCTATGGCTGCCGCCCTGACGGCGTTGATCGGGACCGCCACGGCCTCGGCAACCGTCATCTGCAAAAACAACACCAGCACATCCAACTGTACCGAACGGTACCTCGTCGGAACGGAAGGGACCGCCAGCCTCGCGACTGGTACTACCGGCATCCTAGAGACGCTGAGTGGGGAAACTTTGGTTACATGCAGCGAATCCGTTGTTAAAAGCACTCTGGCGAATGCGGGAAGCGCTACGACCACAGTAGAAAGCGGCCTCTCAAGCATTACCTTTGGGGGATGCACCCGCACTCTCGCCACCCTACGGCCAGGATCAGCCGAACTGCATCACATTGCAGGAACGGATAACGGCACGCTCACAACAAAGAACACCGAAGTGACAGTTAACGGCATTTTTGGTTCGAGTTGTGTTTATGGAGCTGGCGCAGCACTGAATGTGGGTACGACCGTTGGAGGTAATCCAGGGAGCTTGACGATTAATACGATCGTTCCTCGGATCAGTGGTGGCTTTCTCTGCCCCTCTGAAACCCGGCTTACAGCTAAATACGTCGCTACAAACCCGACAAATGCTTGGGTAGCGGCCAGCTAAGCAGGTAGACGAAACTAAGTCGTTATTGGTGGCGGGTCGCGGCTGCGCGGCCCGTCACTTCTTCATCAGCTTCCGCAGCGCGCTCCACCCACGCGTGTTCGCCACGTCCTCGGCGGTGAGCCAGGCGCGGCGGGCGGTGGCGATCGCGTAGACCATGTTGTCGAGGGTGTCGACGCCGTGGGCGTCGGTGTTGAGGACGATCTTGACGCCGGCTTCTTTGGCGAGGCGGGCGTGGAGGTCGGAGAGGTCGCGGCGGTTGGGGTTGCCGTTGATCTCGATCATCGTCCCGGTGCGGGCCGCCGCCTCGGCGACCGCCTCGACGTCGATCCCGTAGGGCTCGCGGCGGCCGATCAGGCGGCCGGTGAGGTGGCCGATGCAATCGACGTTCGGGTTCTCGATCGCGGCGAGGACGCGCTCGGTCATCTGCGCCTCAGAGACCGAGAAGGAGGTGTGGACGCTGGCCACCACCCAGTCGAGCGCGGCGACCAGGTCGTCGGGGTAGTCGAGCGAGCCGTCGAGGCCGATGTTGATCTCCGAGCCGGAGAGGAGGCGGAAGTCGTCATCCGCGTTAGACGCGTTCCAGGCGCGCACCTCCTCGATCCGCTCCCAGAGCCGCTCGGCGGTGACGTGGTCGCCGAAGCCGTGGCTGGCAGAGTGGTCGGTGATCGCCAGGTACTCGTAGCCGCGCTCGCGGGCAGCCTCGGCCATCTCCTCGATGCTGTTGCGCCCGTCGGAGAGGGTGGTGTGGGAGTGGAGGTCACCGCGGATGTCGCCGATCTCGACCAGCTTCGGCAGCTTGCCTTCGCGGGCGGCCTTGAGCTCGCCGCGGCCCTCGCGCAGCTCCGGCTCGATGTAGGAGTAGCCGAGGCGCTCATAGACCTCCGCCTCGGTCGCGCAGGCGGTGACGTCGCCGCTCTCAGTGTCGGTGATGCCGTGCTCGGAGACCGAGAGGCCACCGCTGACCGCAGCTTCCCGCAGTTGGACGTTATGAGCCTTGGAGCCGGTGAAATGCTGCAGCAGGTTGCCGAAGTTGGCGGGCGCGACGATCCGCAGGTCGACCGAGACGCCGTTGTGGGTCTGGGCGTGAACGCCGTTCTTGGTCGGGGTGCCGGCGGCGGCGATCAGCGGGTGCGTAGCTAGGTGCTCGGCGAGCGCGGCCGGCTCCTCAGCGGTGGCGATGATGTCGATGTCCTTGCAGGTCTCGCCCCAGCGGCGGACCGAGCCGGCGACCTCGACCTTCTGCGCGGCCGGGTGCTCGCGCAGCGCTTCGGCCAGCTCCTCGGCGATCGGCTTCACCTTCGAGAGCAGTAGGCGGCCGGGGCCCTCGCCGGGCTCGCCGAGCCGCTCCAGCGCCGCGAGGATGTTCTCCTCGGCCTTCGGCCCGAGCCCTTTGACGTCCCGGACCTTTTCCGCCTCGGCCGCGGCTTTCAGGTCCTCCATCGAGCAGATGTCGAGCTCCTCGAAGAGGCGGCGCGCGGTTTTCGTGCCGACGCCGGGCACGCGGGTCACCTCGATCAGGGTCGGCGGGAACTTCGCCTTCAGCCGCACCGCGGCCGGAATCTCCCCCGTCTCGATCAGCGCGTCGATCTTTTCCGCCAGCGTCTTGCCGACGCCGGGGACCTCGGTCGTCCGTCTCTGCGCGGCGAGCTCGGCGACCGAGACCGGGCTCTCGCGGATCGCCTTGGCGGCGGTGCCGTAGGCGAGCACCCGGTACCTGTCGGCGCCGTCGAGCTCGTAGAGGATCCCCAGCTCTTCCAGGGCGGCGGCGATTTCGGCGTTGGTCACGGCGGCAACTTTAGGCCCCTGCGGAATAGAGTCGCGGCGATGACCGAGTCCCATGCCGGGCCGGCCTGGCTGGTCCTGCCGACCTACAACGAGGCCGAGAACGTGGAACCGCTGGTCGAAGCCGCCCGCGCCAAGCTGCCGCCGTCGGCCCAGGTGCTGATCGTCGACGACAGCTCGCCGGACGGGACCGGGGAGGTCGCCGACCGCCTCGCCGCGCGGCACGCGAACGTCCACGCCCTGCACCGCCCGCGCAAGGAAGGGCTCGGCCCCGCCTATATCGCCGGCTTCCGCCGCGCGCTCGACGAGGGGGCGGGGCTCGTCCTCGAGATGGACTCCGACTTCTCCCACGACCCCGTCT
>JALZHV010000300.1 GCA_030860625.1 Actinomycetota bacterium | reverse complement strand
GGATCAGCTCGATCAGGGCGAAGAAGATGACCCCGTAGGCGGCGAGCGCGATCGAGGCGATCAGGCCCAGGAAGCGGTAGTAGCCGACCAGGAAAATGATCGCCAGCAAGAGGCCGATCAGCCCCGCGGTGATGCCCTGGTCGAGCGCCTCGCTGCCGAGGGTCGCCGAGACCTGGGTCTGGCTGATCAGTTTGAGGCTGATCGGCAGGGCGCCGATCTGCAGGGTCGTGGCCAGGTCCTGGGCCTCGTCGATGTCTTTGAAGCCGCCGGAGATCTGGGCGCCGGTGCGGCCGTCGATCCCGTCGGGGTTTTCGAGGAAGTTGATGAACGGCCGCGTTTTGACTTCGTTGTCGAGGATCACCGCGAAGCGGCCCGAGAGGGCTTCCGCTTCTTCGGGGGTGGGCTGGCCGATGGCCCGCGCCTGGCCGCGCTGGGCGATCCTCCGCGTCACCTCCTGGAAGGCCTCCTGGCCCTCGTCGGTGAAGCCGAAGCTGACGACCAGTTCGTCGTTCGGCCCGAAGGTCTGTTCGGGGTCGGTGATCTCGTTGCCGCTCAGAGCCGGCTGGTCTTTGAGCGCGTACCAGCCCGGATCGACGCTTTCGACGGTTTCGCCCTGCGCGTTGAGCGGATATTCGGAGACCAGGATCGTCCCCGGCGGGACCTCAACGACGATCCCGCTTTTCGGCCGTTTTTTGCCGGTCGGGCTGATGTAGAGGTCTTTTTTGGCGAGCTCGGGGCCGGCGATCAGGTCATGCGGCTCCTCTTTCTCGAAGAGGTAGTAGCGGGGCTGCGCGACCGAGCACTCCTCGCAGTTCTCGACCGGCTTCTGTTCGGAGGCGAGCAGCGCCGCCTGGTAGGCGCTCGGGTAAGCCCCGGCGCCGATCAGCTGCTGTTCGAGGGTGTTGTTGGGATTGCGCCCCGCTTCTTCCCAGCGCTCGCGCGAGGCTTTGAGGGCGGCTTCGGGCACTTCCTGGCCGGGGCGACCGCCGATCACGCGCTCGGGCCCGATCAGGTTCGTTTCCCAGTCGTAGTAGTAGAGCTGGGCGGTGGTGCCGACCTGCTCGGCGGCGCGGTTGGCGTCGGTGATCCCGGGGAGGGCGACCGTGATCTGGTCCTGCCCCAGCCTCGCCACCTCAGGCTCGGCGACGCCGAGTTTGTTGATCCGCTGTTCGATGATCGCGATCGAGTTCTCGATGTCCTCGGGGCTGACTTCGGTCGCGGTGCCGGTCGGCTGGCCCTGGTAGACGAGCTCGAGGCCGCCCTGCAGGTCGAGGCCGAGCTTCGTCTCCTTCTGCGAGATCACGAAGGCGGAGACGGCGACCAGCCCGAGGACGAAGAACAGGACGAAGAGGTGGCGGCGGCGGTTGCCCATCGTCAGCCTTCCGGGGTGAGGACGAGGAGCAGGCCCCCGTCGTCGTCGTAGGCCGGAAAGACGTCGGCGACCGCTTTCGCCGGCAGGTCGCCCTCCGCGTTCACCGAGACCCGCTTGCCGAGCGAGCGGACCCCCCACTCCAGCGAGGTCTCGATCGGGTCGCTGACGCCGTCGCCGTCGGTGTCCGCCTCGGTGCCGCCGTCGCCGGTGTCGATCCAGTCGAGCCCGAGGACTTCGCGTACCGGCCGGCCGATCACGTCCTCGTCGGTGAGGCCGGTCAGCTCGAAGCTGCCTTTGCCGGCGTCGATCACGCGTCCCTGCTTATCGCACACGAAAAAGGCGGCATTAGGCGCTGGATAATAATCGTCGAGTAATTCGAAGACAAAGCCGAAGCCGCATTTCGAGCAGCCCTTGGGACGGGTGCTGAACCCTGCAGTCCTCTCCCCGCTTACCTCCCGGTGCCCACAGTTCGGGCAGATGAAAAACGGCATATTCGACAGGCTAGCTGTCCCGACTCAGAAGAGGCTCGCCGCACCTTCGGGCGTCGGCAGCCCGAGGTGCTCGTAGGCGCGCGGGGTCAGAACCCGGCCCCGCGGAGTCCGCTTCAGCAAGCCCTGCTGGAGGAGGTAGGGCTCGAGCACGTCCTCGATCGTGTCCTGCTCCTCGCCGATCGCGATCGCCAGGGTCGAGAGGCCGACCGGGCCGCCGCCGAACTTCGTCGCGATCACCTCGAGCAGGGCGCGGTCCGAGCGGTCGAGGCCGCCGGCGTCCACCTCGAGCATTTCCAGCGCCGCGGCCGCCACCGAGGCCTCGATGCGGCCGCTCCCCTTCACCTGCGCGAAGTCTCGGACCCGCTTCAGCAGCCGGTTGGCGACCCGCGGGGTGCCGCGGGAGCGGGAGGCGATCGTCTCTGCCCCGCCGGGGTCGATCTCGACCCCGAGGATCCCGGCCGAGCGCTCGACGATCAGCGCCAGGTCCTCCGGCGCGTAGTACTCGAGCCGGTGGGAGACGCCGAAGCGGTCCCGCAGCGGGGTCGTCAGCAGCCCGGAGCGGGTCGTCGCCCCGACCAGCGTGAAGGGCGGCAGCGGCAGCGTCACCGTCCGCGCCCCGGCGCCCTGGCCGAGCACGACCGGCAGCTCGCCGTCCTCCATCGCCGGGTAGAGCGTCTCCTCGACCGCGCGGCCGAGGCGGTGGATCTCGTCGATGAAGAAGACGCTGCCCGGCTCCAGCGCGGTGAGGAAGGAGGCGACGTCGGCCTTGCGCTCCAGCGCCGGGCCGGCGGTCTGGACCATCGGCACCCCCAGCTCGGCGGCGACGATGTGGGCGAGCGAGGTCTTGCCGAGCCCCGGCGGGCCGGCGAGCAGCACGTGGTCGAGCGGCTCGCCGCGGCGCTTGGCGGCCTCGATGAAGATCTCCAGCTGCTCGGTCACCTGCCGCTGGTTGACGAAATCGGCCAGGGTCGGCGGGCGCAGCGAGCGGTCGAGGTCCTCGTCGGGCGCCTCGGCGCGGGCGTCGTGGACCTTGACCTCGGCGTCGACGGGCACCGGATCGC
>JALZHV010000299.1 GCA_030860625.1 Actinomycetota bacterium | reverse complement strand
GGCCTGGGTCGCCCACCTCCACTTCCACCCGGACCTGCCCGAAGACGCGCTCGCGGCGGGCGCCGACCTCGTCACCTCCTCCACCCACAAGATCGTCGGCAGCCTCACCCAGGCGGCAATGCTGCACCTCGGCCGCGGCGGGCGGATCGACGGCGCCGTGGTCGACCGCTGCGTCAGCCTGGTCGAGACGACGAGCCCCAGCGGCCTGCTCACCGGCTCGCTCGACGCCGCCCGGCGCCAGGCTGCCGTGCACGGGGTGGAGATGCTGGGCGAGGCGCTGGAGGCGATCGCGACCACGCGCGAGCGGATCAAGGAGATCCCCGGCCTCGACGTGCTCGACGAGCGGATGGTCGGCCGGCCCGGCGTCGCCGGCTGGGACCCGATGCGGCTCGGGATCGACGTCCGCGAGACCGGCTCGACCGGCTACCGCCTCGCCAAAGCCGCCTTCTACGCCAGCGGCCTCGACCTCGAGCTGCACTCCGAGAACGTCGTCGTCGCGATCTTCGGGGTCGGCGAGCGGGCCTCGGTGACCGGCGAACGGCTGGTCGAGGGGCTGCGCAAAGCGGTCGGCGAGCTGGAGGAAACGCCGGGAGCGCCGGACGAGAAACTGGTGCCGCCGCCGCCCTGGGGCGAGCTGGTGCTGACCCCGCGCGAAGCCTTCCTCGGCCCGCAGGAGGTGGTCCCCTTCGAGGCTGCCGCCGGCCGGGTCGCGGCCGAGGGCCTCGCCGCCTACCCGCCGGGCATCCCCAACGTCCTCCCCGGCGAGCGGTTGACCCCGGAGACGCTCGACTTTATACGCGACAGCGTGGCGCACGGCGGGTATGTCCGAGGCGGATCGGACCGCGAGTTGAAGACGCTGCGCGTCGCCCGCTAGGTTGTGGCAATGGCCAGCTTCGACGCGATCGCGGACCTGCCGCTCGAGATTGAGAGCTGTGAGTTCGAAGGACTCGGGGTCACGATGGGGACGTTTGAACGGCTGACGACGATCGTCAAGCTGCGGGGCGGTGGCCATGAGGGGATCGGGGAGGACGTCGTCTACGACGCGGTCGACCACATCGGCCAGCAGGATCATGGGCCGCCGGAGGGACTAGCCGGCAAGTTCACCTTTGCCGAGTTCTCCGATCACCTTGACGGGATCGACCTCTTCCCGGCGGGGCCGCCCGAGCGCGAGGACATCTCCCCCGACTACCGCCGTTGGGCTTTCGAGTCGGCGGCGCTGGACCTGGCGCTGCGCCAGGCGGGGACCAACCTCGCCGCAGCGTTGGGCCGCGAGCCGAAACCGGTGAACTTCGTCAACTCGATGCGGCTGGCCGGCTTCGACGAGGACGCGCGCTCCTCGATCGAGCCGCTGCGTGCGCGCCTCGCCGCCTACCCGACCCTGCGCTTCAAGCTCGACGCGACCAACGACTGGGACGACGAGCTGATCGCGGCGCTGGCCGAGACCGGCGCGGTCGACTCGATCGACCTCAAGGGCTTCTACAAAGGCACCCCGGTCGACGTCGAGACCGACCCCGAGCTCTACGCGAAGCTGATCGCGGCCTTCCCCGACGCCTGGCTCGAGGACCCCGACGTCACCGAGGAGACGCGACCGCTGCTCGACCCGGTCTCCGAGCGGGTGACCTGGGACGCGCCGATCCACTCGATCGCCGACATCGAGGCGATGCCCTGGTCGCCGCCGAAGACGGTCAACGTCAAGCCCTCGCGCTTCGGCCCGATCCGCAACCTCTTCGCCGCCTACGACTACTGCGAGGAGCGGGGCATCGGCGCCTACGGCGGCGGCCAGACCGAGCTCGGCCAAGGCCGCGGCCAGATCCAGTACCTCGCCTCGATCTTCCATCCCAACACTCCGAACGACGTCGCCCCGAGCGGCTACAACGACCCCGAGCAGGCGACCAAGCCGGGGCTGCCGACGAGCCCGCTGCAGCCGGCGATCGAGGAGATCGGCTTCCGCTGGAAGCTTTAGGTTGAGCGGGCCCACCGACAAGGAGCCCGAGATGCCTGACAAGACTTTCGCCGACGCCCTCAACGAGCAGATCGCCAACGAGTTCGCCGCCTCGCAGCAGTACGTGGCGGCGGCGGTCTACTACGACGCCGAGACCCTGCCGCGGCTGGCGGCCTTCTTCTACCGGCAGGCGCTGGAGGAGCGCGAGCACGCGATGATGATGATCCGGTACCTGCTCGACGTCGGCGAGGAGGTGCGGATCCCGGACATCCGCTCCCACCAGACCACCTACGAGAATGGCAGCGCGCCGGTGCGAATGGCACTCGAGCAGGAGAAGCGGGTCAGCGACGAGATCTTCGCCCTCTTCGAGCTTGCCCGCGAGCTGAAGGACTACCGCGCCGAGCAGTTCCTGCAGTGGTTCGTCAAGGAGCAGGTCGAGGAGGTAGCGCTGATGGGCGACCTGCTCAACGTCGTCGAGCGCTCGAAAGACAACCTGCTGCTGGCCGAGGACTACATCGCGCGGGAGAGGCTCGGCGAGGAGGAGAGCGACCCGACCGCGCCGCCGGTCGCGGGGGAGTAGCCGTCTAGGTCCAGGCGGCGGCAAGCACAGCGACGAGAGCGGCGACCAAGGTCCCCGCGAAGCCCCACGCGATGAGTACCAGCGTGTTGAGGAGGCGATCGAACCGCGCGCCGAGATGCCCCATTTCTCCTCTGAGCTCGGCGAATCCCTCTTTCATATCCCGATCGACCCGGGTGAAGCCTTCTTTCATCTCGCGGTCAACTCGAGCGAAGCCTTCCTTCATCTCGCGATCGACGCGGGTGAATCCCTCTTTCATCTCGCGATCGACGCGGGCGAAGCCTTCCTTCATGTCCGAATTGACCTGCTTGAAGCCCTCGTCCATGCGCCGACTCAGTTCGTCAAGCCTGTCGTCGTTCCAGCTGTCCATCGGCTTCTCCATCTCTAGCGCCTCCATGATGGCAGGAC
>JALZHV010000298.1 GCA_030860625.1 Actinomycetota bacterium | reverse complement strand
CCTCGGGATCGGCGACGGCGCGCCCCGTTACCCGGCGCTCGATCGCGTGCCGCGCGTCGGCCTCGTCGACCTCCGCTCCCCAGTCGTCCATCGGCAGCGAGACGAAGACCGGCCCCCGCGGCGCCAGCCCTGCGAGGTGGGCGCCGTGGGCGAGCGCCAGCGGCACGTCCTCGGCCCGCGGCGGCTCGTAGGACCACTTGACCAGCGGGTGCGGCATCCGCGTCGCGTCGCGGTTGGTGAGGTTCGCCTGCAGGGTGATCTGCGCGCGCGCCTGCTGGCCGGCGGTGATCAGCAGCGGCGAGTGGTTGGCCTGCGCGTTGAAGATCGCCCCCATCGCGTTGCCGACCCCCGGCGCGGTGTGGAGGTTGACGACGGTGGTGCGGCCGGAGGCCTGGGCGTAGCCGTCGGCCATCCCCACCACGACCGCCTCCTGCAGACCGAGCACGTAGCGGAAGTCGGCCGGGAAGTCGGCCAGCATCGGCAGCTCGGTCGAGCCGGGGTTGCCGAAGATCGTCGTCATCCCGTGGGCGCGAAAGAGGTCGAACGTCGCTTCGCGGACCGTCGGCACGAATCGAACCCTACTTGGGCGTGTTGCAACCTCCGATGCACTTCCGGCAACTCCTGAGCGCCTTCGAGCAGGATTCAAGGTCCCCGCGTAGTACGGCCGATAACGCGGGGGTGAGCCACCGCCTCCTCGCCACCACCTGGGCCCGCCTGCTCGCGGTCTTCGCCGCGTCCCTGGCCCCGCTGCTGGGGATCTGCGCCTACGCCGAGGCGGCGCCGCCCGGGCCGGCGAAGATCCTCTACGGCCCCGGCAAGATCGTCCCGATCCCCGCCTCGATCCCCCACGAACCGGGCGACATGGTCGACCGGCGGATCATCCCCAACCTGCGCTGGCTGGCCGAGCGGTACCCGATCTACGTCACCGACGGCTACTCCGGCCCGCTGCCCCAGGGCGGACACGCCGGCTGCGACGGCTGCCACACCAAGGGCTCCGACCACCACAACGGGCTCGCCGTCGACATCGTCGCGCTGAGCTCGCGCGCCGGCTGCGTCGGCCCCTGGAACGGGATCACCCGCCTCGCCAAGTGGGCCGAGCCGAGCCAGGAAAGCCCCTTCGCCCCCTTCCGCTGGGTCGGCTACGACGGCGACTCCGGCCACGGCTGTGGCCACCACCTCCACCTCTCCTGGAACCACGCGGTCGTCCCCGAGTTCCAGATCGCCGAATGGGTCGAAGTCTTCCCCGTCGGCCCCCACGACCTCAAGCGCGGCACCCGCCGCAAGAAGCCGAACTCGGCCCCCAAGGCCCCCGCCGGCCCGCCCGGCGGCATCTCCCAGGTCACGATGGGCGGCGTCTCCTCCCGCCCGATCGTCGACTAGCCGAGTCAGCCCGCTCCATAGGATTGGGCGATGCGTTTCGCCGCCGCCCTGCTCGCCTGCCTCGTCCTGGCCCTCGCCGGGTGCGGTGAGGAGGACGACTCGACGCCGGTCGCCTGCCTGGAAGGGGCGGGCGCTTACGAGCGGGCGCTGGCGGCGGCGCCGGGCGAGGTGCTGCTGGGCGGGGAGACGCCGATCAGCGAGTGCTTCCTCCGCGGCCAGACCGGCGGCGACCTCTCCCGGATCGGCGAAGCGATGATCGAGACGGCCACCAACCTCAACGCCCAGGCCCAGGCCGATCCCGGCAGCAATGCGAGCGTCCAGCTCGGCTACCTGCTCGGGGCGGCGCAGCGCGGCGCCGAGGAGAGCGAAGGCATCCACGCCGACCTCGTCCGCCGCCTCACCGTCGCCGCCCGCTACGCCCCCGGCAAGGAGCCGCTCCCCTCGGAGTTCGTCCGCGCGTATCGGACTGGATACGCTGCCGGCCGATCTGACGGTTGACCTAAGGAGACGCATGGCAGAGCAGCTGTGGGGTGGCGAGACCACCAAAGCGGTAGACAACTTTCCCGTCTCGGGCGAGCGGGTGCCGGTGCCGGTGGTGCGCTGGCTGGGCCGGATCAAGGGCGCCGCGGCGGAGGCTAATGGTGCGCTCGGCGGCCTCGATGCCGACCTTGCCGAGCGGATCAAGGAGGCGGGCGAAGCCGTGGCCGAAGGCCGTCACGACGACCAGTTCCCCGTCGACGTCTTCCAGACCGGCTCCGGCACCTCCTCGAACATGAACGCCAACGAGGTGATCGCCAACCTCGCCGGCGAGGGCGCCCATCCCAACGACCACGTCAACATGGGCCAGTCCTCCAACGACGTCTTCCCCTCCGCCGTCCACCTGGCGGCGCTGGACGAGGTGACCCGGGACCTGCTGCCGTCGATGGGCGCGCTGGAGGAGGCGCTGAGCGTGAAAGCGCGGGAGTTCGCCGACGTCGTCAAGGCCGGGCGCACCCACTTGATGGACGCGGTCCCGGTCACGCTCGGCCAGGAGTTCGGCGGCTACGCGGCGCAGGTCCGGCTCGGCGTGCAGCGGGTCGAGGCGACGCTGCGGCGGGTCGGCCAGATCCCGCTCGGCGGCACCGCCACCGGCACCGGCCTCAATACCCACCCCGAGTTCGCCGCCAAGGTGCGCGAGCGGCTCGCCGCCGACACCGGCCTCGCGATCTCGGCCCCGCTCGACGCCTTCGAGGCGCAGGGCAACCGCGACGCGCTGGTCGAGCTCTCGGGCGCGCTCAAGGTCTACGCGGTCTCGCTCAACAAGATCGCCAACGACCTGGCGCTGATGGGCTCCGGCCCCCGCGCCGGCCTCGCCGAGCTGCGCCTGCCGGAGCTGCAGAAGGGCTCCTCGATCATGCCGGGCAAGGTCAACCCGGTGATCCCGGAGGTCGTGATCCAGGTCGCCGCCCAGGTGATCGGTAACGACAGCGCGATCACCGTCGCCGGCAGCCAGGGCCAGTTCGAGCTCAACGTCCGCGTGCCGCTGATCGCCCGCAACTTGCTCGACTCGATC
>JALZHV010000026.1 GCA_030860625.1 Actinomycetota bacterium | reverse complement strand
TTTCTACGGAACGCTGGTCGGCACGTGGGGGACCTTCGTGCCGATGCACTGGGTCGGGATGGACGGGATGCCGCGGCGCGTCGCCGACTATGCCGAACAGTTCGGCGAGTGGAACCTGCTGATCAGCGTCTTCGCCTTCATCCTCGGCGCCGCCCAGCTCGTCTTCCTCTACAACATGATCGTCAGCTGGCGGTTCGGCCCCAAGGCCGAGGCCAACCCGTGGCGCGCCAACTCGATCGAGTGGCAGGTCTCCTCGCCGCCGCCGATCTTCAACTTCGACGAGATCCCGCGCGTGGTCGGCGGTCCCTACGAGTTCGGGATCCCCGGCGCCAAACACGCGATCATGGCCGGCGAGAGCTCCGAGGAGCCCGCCAAGGAAAAGAGCGCGGTGGGTACCAGCTCATGAGCGCTCCCCAGGCGAGCGACGAGCGCAAACCGCTGTTGGTCTTCCTCAACGAGGTGGCCGGCGGCCGCAAGCTGCTGCAGGCGGTGCTCGAGCGCCAAAGCCAGATTTCCGGCGTGGTCGTAGCCGCGCCCCAGAACCAGCCTTCGGTCGGCCAGCTGATCGACACCAGCGAGGTGCGCGAGGCCGCCCGGGCCCGGGTCGAGGTGACGATGGCCGTCCTCAGCGAGTTCGGGATCGAATCGGTGGGCGAGGTGCTGGACCCCGAGCCGGCGCTTGCCGTCGACGACGCCGTCCGCGCCCACCAGCCCGGCGAGGTCCTGCTCTCCGCCCTCTCCAACACCCTCTTCGGCTTCATGCGACGCGACCTTGTCGAGTCGGTCCGCGAGCGACTCGAGCCCGAGGTCAAGCTGACGCACATCCCGGTGCGGATCGAAGACGACGCGATCCGCTGGGACCTCAACCACACGCTGGTGGTCGGCACGCAGACCGTCGCCACCCCGGACCTGGTCACGCGGCTGAAGGAGCGCGCGAACATCCGCCCGCACCGGTTCACGATCATCTGCCCGCGCGGCGAAGACGTCAGCGAGGCGCAGGTCGTCCGCGACCTGGCGTCGACCCTGGCCGAGCTCTACCGCTCGGACATCGACGCCACCGGGCAGCCGATGAGCCCCGATCCCTTCTCCGCCGTCAAGAACGCGATCGAGCACTACCGGATCGACGACATCCTGATCTCGACCTTCGCCGGCGAGCGCTCGCAGTGGCTGGAGGACGACCTGATCGGCCGCGTCCGCGAGATCACCGACAAGTCGGTCGAGCACATCGAGGTCGGCCGGCCCGCGGCCGCTGTCGCCGCCGCGGTGGCCGAGGGGGAGGCAAGCTGATGGAGAGCGCGACGGTAACCGTCGGTCACGGCCACGCCGACCACCACCACGGTCCGCCGGAGGCCCACGAGAGCTCGCGGATCGACCGCCAGACCCTCGGGGTCCTCCTCTTCATCGTCTCCGAGGTGATGCTGTTTGGCGCCTTCTTCGCCGCTTACTTCTTCCTCCGCGTCGTCGTCGACCCGCCGAACTGGCCGCCGGAAGGCTTCGAGCTGCCGAAGGCCGTCGCCGGGATGAACACGGCGATCCTGGTCTCCTCGAGCTTCACGATCCACTACGCCCTCGAGTCGATCCGCCACGGCAACCGCGGCGGCCTCAAGCTCGGCCTGATCGCCACCTGGCTGCTCGGCGCGACCTTCCTCTTCATCCAGATGAACGAGTACGCGCACATCGGCTTCAGCGCCCGCGACCTCGCCTTCGGCTCGATCTTCTACAGCCTCACCGGCCTGCACGGAGCCCACGTCTTCGTCGGCCTGCTGCTGCTGACTTTCGCGACGATCCGCACCTTCCGCGGCCACTTCGGCCCCGCCGCGAAGGACCACCTGGGCGTCGAGGTAGCCGGGATCTACTGGCACTTCGTCGACATCATGTGGATCATCGTGTACGTGACGATCTACATCCTGTAATGCCGCTTTGAGCAGCAGTTCTGGGGCGCGATCCACCCCGCGCAGGCAGAGCGCTGCCATACAACTTGGTTTTTTGACTCGTGGGATCATCGGGCGGCAAACGTAACGGGAGGTGTCAGATGCCAGCGTGTCCGAAGTGCCATGGGGATGGAATGGTCCGGGATCCTCAGACCGGCAAGGAGACCAGGTGCGACCGCTGTGGCGGCAGCGGCAAGATCGCCTGATCAGCCTGGCTCATGCGTCCGGAGAACGAGAAGCTGTACGAGCTCACGCTCAGGCTCCATGGAGAAGAGGCTGCAGAGGAATTCCGCCAGCTGGCGCTTAAAGACGAATACCGAGAGGAAGTGAGAGAAGGCATGCGGGATCGCCGGATGTCGACTTCGGGGCCGACCGGTGCCAGTAGCGGCTGCGCCTTGTTCCTATTCCTTTTCGTCCTGGTCCTGGCTTCCACTGTAGCCGCATTGCTGTAGCGGTGGCGGGTCGGTCTGAGATGAATCTGAGGCTCAACGAGCCGGTGGTGTTTAGGTGGGTCGTGATCCTGGGGATCGCGGGCGCCGCGGTGATCGTGGTGACCCTGTTGACGCGGCCGCTGGTGGGGGCGCTGCTGGGACTGGTCCTAGCGATTGCGGGCTGCGTCTACGGTTATCGCTGGGCGCAGCGGAAGCGTCACGAAGTTGGCGCAAAGAAATGACTTTTGCAGACAATAGGTTGCATCTATCTCGCTAGTCTGGCAGCATGCAGACGATGAGAGAGAGCTGGACCGACGAGCGGCTTGACGAGTTCGGGAAGCGGATCGACGAACGATTCGACCGGGTCGATGAAAAGTTCGACCGGGTGGACGAACGCTTCGACGACATCGACAAGCGGTTCGAGCAGGTAGACAAGCGGCTTGACCGGCTCGCCGACGGACTCGAATCGGTCCAGCGCGCTTTGATCTTTGGCGCCATCGCCATGTCTTCGGCATTTCTCGCTGGTTTCGCCGCGATCGCTACCCAGGTCTGACCTCCCGACGCTGGAGAAGCTCTAGCGCCGCCAGCGTCAGCGCGATCGGCACCGTGGCGGGGAGCTGGTCGATGGTGAAGAAGAGGAGGTCGAAGCCGAGGCAGATCGCGGCGGCCAGGGCGGCGCCGCGGAGTTGCAGGCGGCGGTCGGAGGCGAGGAGGGCGCCGAGAACGGCGGCGATGAAGAGGTCGCCGAAGCCCATCACCGCTGAGCCGAAAGAGGCGAACTGGAGGCGGGGGAGGTCGGCGACCGGGGCGGCGGCGTTGAGGACCGCGTTGGGCCCTTGGAGGAGGTCGGCGGCGATCAGCCAGGCGTCGACCGCGGCCATCAGGTAGATCCCGAGCTTCAGCCAGCGCGGCGGCACCCCGGAGGCGACGAGCCAGCCGAGGCTGACGCAGGCGAGGGCGGAGAGGCCAAGAGCGGCCGTCTCACCGGCCAGGGCGCCCTCGGCGGCCCAGGCGAGGGCGAAGAGGGGGAGGACGGCGAGGGCCAGCGGGGGGCGCCCGCCCCGCACGAGCCAGGCCAGCGCTGTCGCCGCGAGCGGCGGCACGGCGATCAGCGCCAGGTAGGTGAGGAACTCGGCGCTGGCCGACTCCAGGGCGATCGCCGCCACGACCACGACGATCGAGAGCGGCAGCACCAGCGCCCACCAGCGGCTCCGCAGGCGCTGGACGAGCTGCGGGTAGGGCGCCCGCGGCGCGGCGACCAGGACGGCCTGTACGAGGCTGAGAGCGGCGATCGAGAGCCAGAAGGGGAGCAACCGCTACAGCGATCCGGCGGGGGCCGCGGCGGGTCGCTCGGGCTCCTGGCGCGCCGCCGGCGAAGACTCGCCCCGGGGCTCCAGTCGCCCGGCCGCCGCCACGGTCCAGAGCATCGCTAGCCAGTTGCCGGTGGCGACGGCGATGTGCAGCCAGACGATGCCCGCCGGCAGTTCCAGGGCCCACTGGACGCCGCCGATCAGCCCCTGCAGGGCGAGGAGGCCGATCACGACGGTGAGCGGCTTCACGGCGCGCCTGTCGCCGCCTTGGCGGAGGAGGAGGAACCAGACGCCGATCGCGGCGAGGCCGTAGAGCGCGGCGATCGCGGCGTGGCGCTGGACCACCCACTCGAGCGTCTCGGTGCCGTAGAAGTCGAAGCGCTGGACCAGCTCTCCCTCGTGGTCCCCGGCGTGCGGCCCCGAGGCGGTGGCGATCGTGCCGGCGAGGATCGTCAGCTGCCCGAGCGGGATCAGCGCCCGCACCGCCCAGACCCCGAGTCGGTCGTGGGAGCGGCGCCGCTCATGCGGTTCGTAGCGGGAGCACCAGGCGAGGGCGAAGGCGGCGTCGAGCAGGATCATCGAGAGGATGAAGTGGCCCATCACCAGTTCGGGGGCGAGGTGGTGCTTGACCACCAGCGCGCCGAGAATCGCCTGTCCCAGCACCCCGAGCGGCAGCAGGGCCCCGAAGAAGGCGAGGTGCCAGCGGTAGGGGCGGCGGAAGAAGGCGAGGAGGCAGGCCGCGATCACGGCGAAGCCGACGAAGCCGGTGAGCAGCCGGTTCCCGTACTCGATCACCGCGTGGTACTCGAGCGGCGGCGTCGTGCCGCCGTAGCATTTGGGCCAGTCCGGGCAGCCCAGACCCGAGCCGGTGAGGCGCACCGCGGCGCCCGTGAGGACGATCAGCGCCAGCGCCGCGAGGGCGACGAGGGTGACCTGCGCGTAGCGCGTGGGGGAGATCTCGAGGCGGCTTTTCAAGCGGTCCCGCATCTACCACTCATGATCGCAGCGGCCGGCGGCCGCCCCGGCTCAGCCTTTGGACTGGCCGCCCTGGCCGCCGCCCGCGTTTTCGAGCAGGTAGTCGACCAGGTCTTCAAGTTCTTTCGGCGGGATCATCTGCTCGTAGTCCTGCGGCATCACGTTCGGCGGGTAGCCTTTCGCGATTTCCGCGTTGGGATCGACGATCATCTTTTTGACCGCCGAGCTGCTTTCGCCAGCGAGTTCGTCCAGACTCGGCCCGGTGACGCCGCCCGCTTCTGCCGCCGCAAAGGCGTGGCAGGTGCCGCAGCCGTTGTTGGCGAAGACCTGGGCGCCAGGGCCGCCCGGAACCTTCGGCGGTGCGGCGCCGGGCACACCGGCCCATTCGCCGACGTAGGCGGCGACGTCGTCGAGATCCTGGCCGGTGACGATCTTGGCCGGCATCGAGACGCGGGGGTTGCCGTTGACCTCGCGGGGGTACTCGGTCTGCGCCTTGACGACCCCCTCGATCGTGTCCGAGTCGTTCCCGATCGCCCGCGAGGCGGCGAAGGCGTGGTCGAGATTGGGGCCGACCTGGGCGGTCGTACCGGCCTGCGCCAGCGAGTGGCAGGTGCCGCACTTCTGGATGAAGAGCTCCCGTCCGCGCTGCGGATCGGCGCTCGTCGTGCCGCAGCCGGAGACGACCACGGAGATGGCGAGCAGGGCCATGAGGGCCAGCAGCGGGGTGGTGAATTTCGAGAGGCGCGACATGGGGACGATGCGAGCCGCAGTCTATATGTCGGCGCTCCCGAACAAGCGTTACGTTGGGCCTAAGGAATGGGCTATCTTGAGTCGATCCGCACTAACTCTTAGGACGCGCGCGATGGGAGGTCGTAAATGCAGGTGAGGGACGGGATGTCGGAGATTACGTTGACCGTGGGGCCGTCCCACACGCTGCGCGAGGCCGCCCAGAAGATGGTCGAGAAAGGGACCGGCGCCGCCCTCGTGATCGACGGCGAGATGCCAACCCCCTCGATCGTCACCGAGCGCGACCTGCTGATCTCCGTCGCCCGGGGACATGACCCCGATACCGAGCAGGTCTGCGACCACATGAGCGAAGGGGTGCTGACCGCTGCTCCCGACTGGAGCCTGGAGCGCGCCGCGGCGGAGATGTCGCGTCGCGGCGTCCGCCACCTGGTCGTCTTCGACGAGGCCGAGCCGGTCGGCGTCCTCTCGATGCGGGACATCGTCCGCTGCTGGACCAGCGACGGAGCTACCTCTGAAATGACCCTGCCGGGCTGAGGGGCTGCTTAGGCCTTCGGCGGAGTGCTGATCGTTTCCACCGGCAGTGCGGCGCCGCGGGTCTCCTGGCGGCGGGGCAGGCGGTAGAAGTCGCGGACCGAGCCGCGGACGATGCTGCGGAAGGCGGCGATGAAGATGATCGCGCCGAGGATGCCCCAGATTTTCGGCTCGAAGATGAAGCCGGAGGCGAAGGTCCCGGCGACGAGGCCGAGGATGCCGAGGGCGAGGAAGGCCGGGGCCCAGGAGGGGCGCGGCGTGTAGATCATCTCGCCGGGCTCGGAGACTTGTCGGTGCTCGGCCATGTCCTACTGGGCGACGTAGAGGAAGGCGGCGACGAAGGCGAGGGCGAACATGCCGACTGCGATGCCGCCGGTCACAAGCCCTGCCGAGATGTTCTTACGAGCGCTCTCGCGATCCATTGGCGGGAGTTCTATCAGGCTGGGAGGAAGGTCGGACGTGCGGGAGACCCGGATGCCCCTCCCCAGAGACCGTCGCGCAGCTGGGGCGTCTCCTAGGGCGCAAATGTGGTCTCAGGAGCCTCTGTGGAGGGGCATCCGGGTCTCCATGCAGCCGGCCAGCTCCAGGAAGAGGGCCAATACCCCTCTCACAAAGGCTCTGAGACCACGGTTGCGCCCAAGACCGCGATCAGCTGCGCAACGGTCTTTGGGAGAGGGGCGTCAGGCCCTTGAAGCGCTGGTGGCTGCTTAGACGTTGGCCGCGACGGCCATGGCCAGGAACAGCAGGGCCAGGTATGCGAGGGAGAAGAGGTAGGTCTTCAGGGCCCAGCGGCGGTCGCGGGTGCGGTAGAGGCGGGTGGCGTAGTAGATGAAGGCGGCGCCGAGGAGGATCGAGGGGATGACGTAGGCGATGCCGAGGCCGCCGGCGCAGAAGGGGAGCTGGGTGACCGCGTAGAGGAGGACGGTGTAGAGGAGGATCTGGCGGCGGGTCTCCTCCTCGCCGCGGACGACCGGGAGCATCGGGATCCCCGCCTTCGCGTACTCGTCCTTCATCAGCAGCGAGAGGGCCCAGAAGTGCGGCGGGGTCCAGAAGAAGACGATCGCGAACATGTAGAAGGCCATGCCGCTGAGCTCGCCGGTGACGGCCGCCCAGGCGACCAGGGGCGGCACGGCGCCCGCAGCGCCGCCGATGACGATGTTCTGCGGCGTCCTGCGCTTCAGCCAGAGCGTGTAGACGCCGACGTAGCCGACGAAGCCGGAGAGCGAGAGCGAGGCCGCCAGCGGGTTCACGGTCAGCGACAGCAGCAGGAAGGAGGCGGCGCAGAGCGCCAGCCCAAAGGCGATCGCGGCGGCGACGGAGACGCGGCCCGAGGCGACCGGGCGGGTCGCCGTGCGGGCCATCGTGCGGTCGATGTCGCGGTCGACGGCGTGGTCGAGCGCGCCGGCGCCGCCGGCGGAGAGGGCGCCGCCGAGGCAGGTGAGGAGGATCAGGCCCAGCGACGGGTCGCCGGCCACGTACATCGTCGTCACCGTCGTGAACAGCAGCAGCGACTGGACCTTCGGCTTGGTCAGCGTCAGGTAGTCGCGGACGACGGTGGGGAGGAAGGAGCGAGTGGCCGTCGTCGGGTTGGGGGCGGTCTCCGCCCCGGCGCCGGATTGCATGGCTCTCAGGCTACCGGCTGCGATTCGCGAGACGACGCCGCCTGCTCGCGGCGGGTGCGGTGCCCGATCGCCTCGCGGATGTCGCGCAGCGGCCGGGCGCTGCGGACGTCGGGGAGGACGTCGAAGTTGTGCGGCTCCGGGGGCGAGAGCGTGAGCCACTCGAGCGTGTCGCCGCCCCACGGGTCATGACCCGCTTCGGGGCCGTTGACGCGGCTGAAGATCGCGTTGAGGATCGTCAGCAGGATCCCGATCGTGAGGATGAAGACGCCGATCGAGGCGATCACGTTGTAGACGGTGAGGTCGCTGTCGAAGTACTTGTAGGCGTCGACCACCTGGCCCTCGTGGGTGCCGGCGAAGAAGAGCGGCACGAAGCCGAGCACGAGGCCGAGCATGATCGTCCAGAAGGAGATCTTGGCCAGGCTCTCGCCCATCGTCCGGCCGGTCATCTTCGGGAACCAGTAGTGGAGCGCCGCGAAGCCGCCGAGGACGGCGCCGCCGACGAGCGCGAAGTGGGTAGCGGCGGTCGCGTCGGTGGTGTTTTTCAGCTGCCAGGCGGCGGCGACCAGCGAGTGGCAGAGCTCGCTCGCGAGGCCGACCGCGATCGCCGCCAGCGCGCCGATCGCGAACAGCATCGGCGCCCGCATCCGCAGGGTGCCGCCGGCGAGCGTCGCGATCAGGTTGAAGATGACGAGCCCGAAGGGGACGATCAGCGCCAGCGCCATCAGCATCGCGAAGTACTGCCAGCCGATCCCGATCGGCGCGGTCAGCATGTTCTGCATCCAGGCGAGGGTCCCGATCACGGCGATCGCCGCCAGCGAGGCCATCGTCACCGGCCGGTTGAAGAGCGGTTTGCGCGAGAAGGCGGCGGCGATTTCGGCGATCGCGCCGAAGGCGAAGATCAGGATCAGCATGTAGGCGCCGGTGAAGAAGATCCAGCTCAGGTGCTGCCAGAGCAGCGGCGCCCCGCCGCCGCCGTCGGCGAAGAAGATCCCGTCGTAGTGGCGGTCGATCATCAGCATCGTGATCGCGGCCAGCAGGATCGGGCCGACGATGACCATCAACCAGGAGGAGACGGTCGCAGCCCAGGCGAAGACGGGAACCCGCCGCCAGGCCATTCCCGGCGCCCGCAGCATCCGCAGCGTCGCCACGAGGTTGATCGCGAGGAGGACGAGGCCGAGCGTCGCCAGGCCGGTTCCGGCGGCCCAGGCGTCGACGCCGTGGTTGGAGAGGAAAGCGTTCTCGCTGAGCGGCGCCAGCGGGTTGATCCCCGCCTCCGAGGGGGTGAAGAGGAAGCTTGCGTAGATCACGGTGGCGCCGGCGACCCAGAGCGCCAGGCCGGTCTGGCCGAGGCGCGGCAGCGCCGTGCCGCGGGCGCCGATCTGCAGCGGCGCCGCGTAGTAGAAGAACCCGAAGACGAACGGCAGCGCGAAGAGGAAGATCGCGGTCGTCCCATACATCGAGAGCATCCGGTTGAAGGTGACCGGGTCGAGGAAGGTGTTCTCCGGGATCAGCAGCTGGATCCGCATCAGCACCAGCTCGATCAGGGCGAGGAAGAGGAAGCCGAGGGCGCCGCAGATCAGGATCTGGCCGATCTCCTTGTGGTCGGCCGTGGTCGCCAGCTGCTGCCAGCGGGGGCGCTGGATGGAGGCGAAGCCGTCGGCGACGAGCTCGGGGCGCGGGCTGGGGCTCATGGCGTTTCTCCGTTTTTCAGCATCTCGACGACCCGGTCCTGGGCAGCCTGGATCTCGGATTCCTGGGTTTCTAGGAAGTCTTCGTATTCCTCGGGGGAGACCACTTCGACCGCGGTCCGCATCGAGGCGTAGGCCTGGCCGGAGAGCGTCGCCGACTCGCCTTCGTAGACGCCTTCCTCGTCGGCGCTGAAGACGATCTTGTGGCTCTTGCCCGGGACCCCGTCGGTCTTCGGGCCGAGCTCCTCGACGTTCCAGGTGTGGACGACGTCGGTGGAGAGGACCTCGAGTTCGACCGCGGTGTCGACCGGGACCACCAGCTTGTAATAGGAGAAGGCGCCGTTCGGGTAGTCGTAGCGCCACAGCCACTGCTGGCCGGTCGCCTCGATCTGCAGCGGTTTCTCTTTCGCCGAGGCCAGGCCCGCCTCGCCGGTGGCCGGCGCCTGCCGCGCCTTGTCGGTGAAGACGACGCCGAGGATGAAGAGCAGGGCGGCGAAGATCGTGAGCAGGCCGCCGACCCGGAACTGGAGGCCGCGGCCGCTGAGCAGCTGGCGCGGGGCGGCGCCGCGCTCGGAGCGGTAGCGGCGGACGACGTAGAGCAGCGCGCCGAGCACCGCCAGGATGAGGAGCACGGCGGCGGCGATGCCGATTGACAGCAGGGTGCCGATCTGGTCGGTGGCAGGGGAGTGCGGCGCCAAAGCGCGGCCATTCTATTCACGCGGGGCGGCGCCGCGCCCTCCCGGCTGCCCGGGAGGGGTCTACCTATACTCGCCGCCACTTATGAAGAGGCGCTCCCGGCCATCGAATGCGCTGCGCCTCGCGGTCCGGGCCGGGGGGGTGGCGGCGGTCGGCGCC
>JALZHV010000297.1:1361-2935 GCA_030860625.1 Actinomycetota bacterium | reverse complement strand
GTCGCACCCGCCCCGGCCCAGACCGTCGCCGCGCGCCGCTCCGACTTCACTGTCGCCGGCAGCAGCTCCAGCGCCGCCGTCACCGCGGCGGCGCCACCGAGCGCCTGGACGCAGCGGGCCACGATCAGGGTCGAGAGCTCGTCGGCCAGCCCGCAGGCGAGGCTGGCGCCGGCGAAGATCGCCAGCCCGATCGACGCCGCCCGTCCCGGTCCCACCCGCCGCGCCAGCAGCGCCGAGGGCACCGCCGCCAGCGCCAGCACCAGGTTGAACGAGACCAGCACCCAGGTGACGCCGGCGACGCTGGTGTCGAGTTCGCGGTAGATCTCGGGCAGGGCGAGGACGACGATCGAGGAGTCGGCGAGGACGATCCCGACCGCCAGAGCGAGGGCGGCGACGCGGGGGCGGGCGGCGGCGTTAATAGCCGAGCTCCTTCGCGTACTCGCGGCGGTACTCCTCGCGCTTCTCCAGCACCTCTTCGACGTAGGCGCGGGTTTCGGGGAACCCGATGTCCTCGACGGCCAGGCCCTCCCCGCCCCACTCATCGGCATTGCCGGGGCCGGCGTTGTAGGCGGCCAGCGCCGCCGCCTCGTCGCCGTCGTAGCGCTCGAGCAGTTCCCCCAGGAGGAAGGTCCCGTAGCGGATGTTCAGTTCGGGGTCGGCGAGGTCGGAGAGCTGGAAGGTGGTGCCGCCGCTCTGTTTCTCGATGTCTTCGGCCGCTTCGGGGGTGATCTGCATCAGTCCGCGCGCTCCCGCGCTCGAGGTCTGGTCTCTGAACTTCGACTCCGAGTAGATCACGGCGGCGATCAGGGCCGCGTCGACTTCCTTTTCGTCGGCCTGCTGGCGGATCACGTCCTCGTGGCGCAGCGGCAGGGTCAGCTCCTGCAGGGCCTCGTCGAAGGCGCCCCCGGCGACCAGCGCCCCGGCGAAGACGCCGATCAGGACGGCGACGGTGCCGAGGGCCAGCAGGCGACGGCGGCGCACCTTCTTCCGCTTCATCGGCGCAGCTTTGCGAGCAGGGCGGACAATTCCCGCTCGAGGTCCTCGATCGAGCCGTCGTTTGCGATCACGTGCTCGGCCCGCTCGGCCTTCTCGCCCTGGGGAAGCTGGCGGGCCTCACGCTCGTCGACCAGGGCGTGCCCGCGCGCCGCCGCGCGCTCGCGGCGCACTTCGTCGGCGGTGACGATCGCGACCGTGGTGTCGAATGCCTTGTCGCTGCCCGCCTCGAACAGCAGCGGCACCTCGACCACGGCGGCCTCGGTCCTCTCCGGCAGCGACATCAGCCAGTTGGCCGTCCGTTCCTGGACCAGCGGGTGGATCTGCGCCTCCAGCCAGGTCAGCTGCTCGGGGTCGGCGAAGACGATCTCGCCGATTTTCGCCCGGTTGACGCCCTCAGGACCGCTCACCTCCGGCCCCCAGCGCTCGACCAGCCGCCCCCGCAGCGGTTCGCCTTCCAGCAGCTCGTGGACGACCGCGTCGCTGGAGAGCGTCGCCGCGCCGAGGCGCGCGAAAGCCTTCAACGCCTCGGACTTACCGGCTGCGATGCCGCCGGTGAGGCCGATCTTCAGCGGCGCCAC
>JALZHV010000297.1:0-1351 GCA_030860625.1 Actinomycetota bacterium | reverse complement strand
CTCAGCTCTGCTCGGACTCGCCAGTCTGCGTGTCGTCGTCGGTCGACTCGCTGCCCGCGCCGGGCGCGTCCTCGACCGATTCGCCCTCGAGACCCTCGGGCACGGCGGGTTCGGAGGGACGGTCGGAAGTCCCGTTCTCCTCGGCGACCGGCGCCGGCTCGGCGCTCTCGGAGGCCTCGACCTCCTGCGGCAGCTCGCCGGGCGCCTCCTGGGAGGGCACCTCTTCGGCCGGCTCCTCGGTCGCGGGCGGCACTTCGGCAGGCTGCTCTTCGGCAACGGGCGCCTCTTCGGCGGGAGCCTCCTCGGCGGCCGGCTGCTCCTCGGCGGGAGCCTCTTCGACGGCGCCTTCGGCCTGGGCGATCTGCTCGCCGAGCCCGGCCATCGCCATGTTCTGGCCCTCGACCCGCTTGATGCTGAGCGAGAGGCGGCGACGCTCTTCGTCGATCTCGAGGATCTTCACGTTCAGCTTCGACCCCGGCTCGACCACTTCGCTCGGGTTCTCGACGTGGTGGTCGGCAAGCTCGGAGATGTGGACCAGGCCCTCGACGCCGGGGAGGATTTCGACGAAGGCGCCGAAGGCGACGACCTTGGTCACCGTCCCCTCGAGCACGTCGCCCGAGCGGTGGGTGTTGATGACCCGCTGCCACGGATCCTCCTGCGTCTGCTTGAGGCCGAGCGAGATCCGCTGGCGGTCGCGGTCGATGTCGAGGACTTTGATCCGCACCGTGTCGCCGATCGAGACGACTTCGGTGGGGTGGTTGACGTGGCTCCAGGAAAGCTCTGAGATGTGGATCAGCCCGTCGATCCCGTCGAGGTCGACGAAGGCGCCGAAGTCGACGATGTTGGAGATCTTGCCCTCGACGACCTGGCCGGGCTCGAGACGGCCGAGGATCTGCTCGCGGACCTCCTTGCGCTCCTCCTCCAGCACCGCGCGGCGCGAGAGGACGACGTTGTTGCGGCTGCGGTTGAGCTCGATCACTTTGCACTCGAGCGTCTGGCTCATGAACTCGTCGAGGTTGTGGACGCGGCGGATGTCGACCAGCGAGGCGGGCAGGAAGCCGCGCACCCCGAGGTCGAGGATGAGACCGCCCTTGACGACCTCGATGACCGAGCCTTCGACCGGTTCGCCCGAGTCGGCGGCGACCTCGATGCGGCGCCAGGCCTTCTCGAAGCGGGCGCGCTTCTTGGAGAGGATCAGGCGGCCCTCGGCGTCCTCCTTGGTGAGGACCAGGGCGTCGATCTCCTCGCCCAGCTCGACCTCTTCGTGCGGGTCGACCGACTTGCGGATCGAGAGCTCGTTGGAGGGGATGACCCCCTCGGCCTTGTAGCCGATGTCGACGAGGACCTCGTC
>JALZHV010000296.1:2394-2945 GCA_030860625.1 Actinomycetota bacterium | reverse complement strand
GGGCGCCTTTGCGGCCGTGGATCGTGCCCTCGGTGCGGTCCCAGACGATCCGCGGCCGCAGCTCGGCGAAGCGGTCGGAGGGGTAGCGGCCGTCGAGCATGTCGAGGACGTTCTCCAGCTGTTCGCGGGAGAGCTCGTGGAAGGACTGGGTGCCGGTGACCAGGCGCTCGACCTCGTCGACCTCCCACTCGTCCAGCGCCGCCATCGAGACCAGGTGCTGGGCGAGGACGTCGAGCGGGTTCTGCGGGATCGTCGTCTCCTCGATCTCGGCCTCGCGCATGCGCCGGGCGACGACCGCGCACTCGAGCAGGTCGCCGCGGTATTTGGGGAAGATCCGGCCTTTGGAGACTTCGCCCATGCGGTGGCCGGCGCGGCCGATCCGCTGCAGGCCGCGGGTCACCGACTTCGGCGACTCGACCTGGATCACCAGGTCGACCGCACCCATGTCGATCCCGAGCTCCAGCGAGGAGGTCGCCACCAGGCAGGGCAGCTCTCCAGACTTGAGCATCTCCTCCACCACAGCCCGCTCCTCATGCGAGAGCGACCCGTGA
>JALZHV010000296.1:0-2384 GCA_030860625.1 Actinomycetota bacterium | reverse complement strand
ATGCGCCCGAGCGATTTCGACAGGCCCATCGGGGGAGGGCTCGCCGGAGCCTTCCCGCTGTTGCTCCGCCGAGTCCTCCCCCGATGAGCCCGCCTGCTCCGTAGCGGGCAACTCGGATTCGCCTTCGCCGTTGGCGAGCTCGTTCAACCGCTTCGCCAGCCGCTCGGCCGCGCGCCGGTTGTTGACGAAGATCATCGTCGAGGTGTGTTCTTCGACCAGCTCCAGCAGCCGCGGGTAGATCGCCGGCCAGATCGACCTCACGTGCGCGGAAGGCTCGATTTCCGTCGGCGGCGGCCCGTCCTCGCTCGGATAAGCCGGCGCCCCCGGATCCGCCATGTCCTCCACGGGAACGACGATCTCCAAGTCCAGCGCCTTCTTCTGCCCCGCATCCACGATCCGGCTCTCCCGCTTCGCCCCCACCAAGAACTGCCCGATCCGCTCCAACGGCCTCTGCGTCGCCGACAACCCGATCCGCTGAATGCCTGACGACTCCCCCGCCTCCCTATGCGCGGCCACCCAGTGATCCAGCCGCTCCAGCGTCAACGCGAGATGGCTCCCCCGCTTCGTCTGCGCCACCGCGTGAATCTCGTCGACGATCACCGCCTCAACGTTGGTGAGAATTTCCCGCACGCTCGAGCTGAGCATCAGGTACAGCGACTCCGGCGTCGTGATCAAGATGTCCGGCGGCTCTTTGGCCATCGCCCGCCGTTCTTTCTGCGAGGTGTCGCCGGTCCGCAGCCCGACCGCGATGTCGGCCCCGATCCCCCGCAGCGGCGCCCGCAGGTTGCGCTCGATGTCGTAGGAGAGCGCTTTCAGCGGCGAGATGTAGACGAGCTTGACGCCCGTCCCCCGATCCTCCGAGCGCGCCAGTTTGTCGATCCCCCAGAGGAAGCTCGCCAGCGTCTTCCCCGACCCGGTCGGAGCGCAGATCAGCGTGTGCTCACCGCTGGAGATCGCCTCCCAGCCGCCCGCCTGCGCCGGCGTCGGCCCCTCGAAAGACGCTTCGAACCAGCGCCGCGTCGCCGCGCTGAACGGCGCCATCGGATCAGACTTCGCCCTCGTTTTCGCCTTAGTCGCCAACCCACCGATCTTACGCAGTGGTCAACTTGACTTGGAGTATCGCCCTAGGAGAGCACTGCGAGCGCCCGCCCAAACCTCCGCATGAGGACGCCACAGAGAGCCTGGCGTCAGCCAGGCTTGATACCACCGACTACGGAGGTAGCGCTCAGTTCTCGTCCGTAGAGGGGGGAGGCGGCTCGGGGCCGGTCACAATCTCGACCTCAGCAGCATCAAGACTTTCCGCCGGTCGAACCGCAAACTGCCAGTTGTCGCCAGTGGTATTAGGGGGGCCGACGTCTATGGAGCCCAACGCAATGTCGCTCATGGGGTGCGCAGTATGCCGGATACGGTGGTCAATGATCACCACGCTCCTCTATCGGCGATTCCCTTCATCAACCTGAGAGTAGTCGCCCTAGCATTTTCGCTCAACTTATTTCCGCTCAACTTCGCTTCTCCTCCCACTCCCCGCTTTCAGACAGCAGGAAACCAGCAGTCGGCAGCAGAATCAGAGCGGCTCCGACGCCCATGCAGACCATGCGCAGTAGATCGACGTCGAAGCGATTGGTGTAAAAGCCTAGAAAGAAGCCTGCGGCGAAGACTACGGGGATCGCGCCTACACTCGCCACTAGACGATAAAAAGCACGAGACCCGCCCAGCGGCTCAGCCACCGTGTTTGCCGAGATGACGATAAGCCCGAGGCCAGCGCAGAAGAGCAGGAGGCCGTCTGGCCGCAAATGCGAGCCTTCATGGAGACCCACGAGCAAGGTCACCAGCCCGAGGAGCGCGATCGCCAGCAGGTTGAACGACGGTCGTCGCAGGGCCCCACGTAGAAGTTTCCAAGTCGGGCGGCCAGAGAGGAGCCAGGCGGCGGTCATGGCCGTGGCAATGAAGAAGCTCATCGCGGCGTAAAGGGAGATTGCGTCGTAGCGGCTGAAGCCGAAGGGGAGGACCTCCGCAAGGGCCAGTGCAGTGGCGACAGACAGCGCCGCCGAGGCCAGCAACAAGACGCGCGCACCGCTAAGGCTAGTGCGGAGCAGCTCGCCGCCTTCACCGCGGAGCGACCAAGCCGAGGCGATGGCAGGACCCACGAGGAGTGCAGCCGCCACGATCTGCTTATTCTGGAAGCGGGGTGCTCCGTAGCCGGGATGGTGGTGCACGAGCCAGAGGAGGACAGCGGTGAGGACGGTCGCCAGCATCCACAGGGTCGTGGTTCCACCGCGCAAACCGAGAGCGACGTTGAGATAGAGCTGCCGCGGATTGACGGACTTGGACAGGTGAACGTGGCCAACATCCTGATCCAGCCCCTGGATGACTACGTCCGGGTC
>JALZHV010000295.1 GCA_030860625.1 Actinomycetota bacterium | reverse complement strand
CCACGGCACCATCGCCGGCTAAGCGACCGAGCTGGTCGCCACCCTCGCGTTCTCCGCGGCTCTTTCTTCTTGTCGCAATTTGTTCACGGCTTTGACGCAGCGGCTGAAGGGCGTGCCCTTCTCGCTGCCTTTGCCTTTGACGTGCTTCTTGCTCAGCGCCTTGCACGCTTTCTTGGGGTGGAGGTTCTCGTTTTTGGCGGCCCGCTTCATCGCTTTGACGCAGCGGCTGAAGGCGGTCCCCTTCTCGCCTTTCACGTGTTTCTTGCTCTGGCCTTTGCAGTAGTAGCCGTAGGCTTTGCCTTTCGGGGGGGTCCCTTTGGGCGGGTTGGGCGGCTTGTCCGGCTGGTACTTCGGCGGCTTGTCCGGCTGATAGTCCGGCGCGTAAGTCACAGCTCCAGCCATTGCCGGCAGCAAGCCGAGCGAGAGCAGCGCGAGTCCCAGCGAGAGCTTCAGGTGCAGCTTCATATATTGCCTCCTTCGACAAAAGTCGAACGAACGGTCGAGTCCTTTTGGAACGCAGCCACCCCCCGATCCGTAAGGGCAAACTTTTCAGAGCATCGGGAACCTGAGAGCAGCGGCGGCAGCCGGGCGGGTGTCCGAAGCGGGAAATATTTAGGCTTCCTAACATGAGGGGGACGGGATGAAGGCGAAGGAGATCCGCGACACCTACCTGTCGTTCTTCGCCGAGCGCGAGCACAAGATCGTGCCCTCGGCCTCGCTCGTGCCCTCCGTGCACGACCCCTCGGTGCTGCTGACCACCGCCGGGATGCAGCCGTTCAAGCCCTACTTCCTCGGCCAGGAAAAGCCGCCGGCGCCGCGCCTCGCCGACGTGCAGAAATGCTTCCGCACCACCGACATCGAGGAGGTCGGCAACACCGCCCGCCACATGACCTTCTTCGAGATGCTCGGCAACTGGAGCTTCGGCGACTACTTCAAGGCCGAGTCGATCCCCTGGGGCTGGGAGCTCTCCACCCAGGGCTTCGGGATGGACCCGGAGAAGATCTGGGTCACGGTCTTCGGCGGCGACGAGGAGCTCGGCCTCGGGCCCGACGAGGAGGCGATCGAGATCTGGCGCGCCACCGGCGTTCCGGAGGAGCGGATCGTCCGGCTCGGCCGCGAGGACAACTTCTGGCAGGCGGGGCCGACCGGCCCCTGCGGCCCCTGCTCGGAGCTCTACCTCGACCGCGGCCTCGACTTCGGGGAGGAGGGCGACCGCCCCGGCGACGACACCGACCGCTTCCTCGAGTTCTGGAACCACGTCTTCATGAGCTACGACCTCGCCGAGGACAGCAGCCTGACCCCGCTGCCGATGAAGAACATCGACACCGGGATGGGGCTCGACCGGATGGCGGCGGTCCTCCAGGACGTCCCCTCGGTCTTCGAGACCGACCACGTGCGGCCGCTGGTCGACCTCGCCGAAGAGCTCTCCGGCCGCCGCTACGACGAGGGCGGCGCGGTCACCCGGGCGATGCGAATCGTCGCCGATCACAGCCGCGGCGCCGCCTTCCTGATCGCCGACGGCGTCGTCCCCTCCAACGAGGACCGCGGCTACATCTTGCGCCGGATCATGCGCCGGGCGATCCAGCAGGGGCGGACTCTCGGCCTCGAGGCCCCGTGGCTGGGGCGCTTCTCCGCGCGGACGATCGAGCTGATGGGCGACGCCTACCCCGAGCTCGCCGCCGAGCGGGAGACGATCCAGCGCTGGGTCGGCGCCGAGGAGGAGAGCTTCGGCCGCACCCTCGAGCGCGGCACCGAGCTGCTCGAGCGCCTGATCGCCGAGGCCGAAGAGGCGGACACCTCCTGGATCGCCGCCGAAGACGCCTTCAAGCTGCACGACACCTACGGCTTCCCCTACGACCTGACCAAGGAGCTGCTCGCCGAGCGCGGTCTCTCGGTCGACGACCAGGGCTTCCAGGAGCTGATGGACGAGCAGCGGACCCGCGCCCGCACCGCCGGCGCCACCGCCCACGGGGCGGAGAACACGCACGACCGCGTCCTCGCCTTCGCCGAAGGGGCGCCGCCGACCCGGTTCGTCGGCTACGAGACCCTGCGCGCGACCACCGGCCTCGCCGCCGTCGAGCCGGTCGACGGCAAAGCGCTGGTGAAGCTGGAGGAGAGCCCGTTCTACGCCGAGGGCGGCGGCCAGGTCGCCGACTCGGGCGTCCTGCGCTGGAACGGCGCCGAGGCGCGGGTCGTCGACGTCTACCGCGTCGGCGAAGACCAGGCGCTGGAGGTCGAGCCGGGCGGCGCGATCGAGCCCGGCGTCGCGGTCGAAGCCGAGGTCGACCACGAGGCGCGCTACGCGACGATGCGCAACCACACCGCGACGCACCTCCTGCACGCGGCGCTGCGCGAGCGGCTCGGCACCCACGTCCGCCAGGCCGGCTCGGCGGTCCGCCCCGACAAGCTCCGCTTCGACTTCACCCACGGCCAGTCGCTCGGCCCCGAGGAGCTGCGCGCCGTCGAGGACCGGGTCAACGGCTGGATCAAGGCCAGCCACCCGGTGCGGTGGATGAACATGGGCCGCGAGGAGGCCGAAGAGCTGGGCGCGATGGCGCTGTTCGGCGAGAAATACGGCGAGTGGGTGCGGGTGGTCGAGGTCGAGGCGGTCTCGCGCGAGCTCTGCGGCGGCACCCACGTCGCCAACACCGCCGAGGTCGGCATCTTCAAGATCGTCTCCGAGGGCTCGAGCGCCGCCAACGTGCGCCGGGTCGAGGCGATCACCGGTCCCGCCGCCATCGACTTCTTCCGCGAGCGCGAGGCGCAGCTGCGCGAGGCGGGGGAGCTGCTCGGCAACCCGCAGGATCCGGTCGCGGCGGCCAAGCGCGCCGCCGAGCGGCTGAAGGAGGCAAGCGCCGGCGCCGAGAAGGCGCAGCGCGAGCAGCTCGGGACCGCAGCCGACGCGCTGGCGGGCCGGGCGGAGGACCTCCCGGGCGGCGACGGCCGCC
>JALZHV010000025.1:7936-10107 GCA_030860625.1 Actinomycetota bacterium | reverse complement strand
GTGCAGGGCAGATACAAAGTCAAAAACGCCGGGATCAAACCGCTGCACGCCGAGGTGAAGCGGGCGCTGCGGGGGTTCGACTCCTGGTCGATCCGCAACGTGCCCCGGGCCGAGAACGCCGAGGCCGACCGCCTCGTCAACGAAGCGCTCGACGGGACCGCCGCGGGGAAGCGCGCGCCCTCGCCCCAGCCTCAGCAGCCGGCGGAGGGGCCGGGCTCGATCGACCCCGGCGTCGACATCGGCCACGTCCACCTCAAAGTCGCCGACGTCGACCGCGCCCTCGACTTCTACTGCGACATCCTCGGCTTCGAGCTGATGCAGCGCTGGGGCAACGACGCGGCCTTCGTCTCGGCCGGCGGCTACCACCACCACATCGGCCTCAACTCCTGGCACTCGAAAGGCGGCTCGCCGCCGCCCCCGGGCTCCACCGGCCTATTCCACACGGCGATCCGCTACCCGACCCGCCGCGCCCTGGCCGACGCGCTGCGCCGCCTGCAAGAGGCGCGCTGGCCGCTGGAGGGCGCTGCCGACCACGGCGTCAGCGAGGCGCTCTACCTCGCCGACCACGACCGCAACGGGGTCGAGCTCTACTGGGACCGGCCGCGCGAGGAGTGGCCGCTCTCGCCCGACGGCGAAGGCGTGGAGATGGGCACCCGCCCGCTCGACCTCGACGACCTGCTCGCCGAGCTGCGCGACTGAGAGGCCCGCTTCGGGCTCGCTTCAAACGGTGCCGAGCCCGGTCGGCCTACCGGCGCCCGGCACCGATCGATTGACCCGCCCCGCGTACTCCGGATCAAGTCTGGTCAGTAAAAAGACGGGGAAATAGCGGAGGCAGAGAGGAGCATCAGGGCAGCCGTGGCCAGGGTTACGACGGCGCCGAACTTGGGGTTCATGCTCCTCTCCTGCCTCCGCCAGGGGATGGATCTGTGGGAACGGCAGTTGTTTACCCAATAGTCGGTACCGGGAAACCTGTCTCTCAAGAAACCTGCCACCCTCACTTTCCGCGGCTCCTGAAGACGGCTCCGTCCTCAAGCATCCGCGGCACCACACCGATGAATCGAAAGATGGACGAGAGATCCAAAGCGGGGGAGTCGCGCCCGGCGCCCTTCGTCGAGCCCTCCTGGCTGATCCCGGACGCGATGGACCGGGAGCGGATGATCGACATGGACCGGCGCCTGCAACCGGTCCGCCGCATGGCCTTCGGCGTCCTCGCCGTCGCTCTGCTCGCCTGCGGGCCCTGGGTCGGCTGGTGGACGCTGGCGCCGCTGGCCGTCGCCGGTGTCTTCTTCGCCGTCGCCGACCGGACCACGATCGACATGAAGAAGCCCGAGTACGTGATGTTCGCGGCCTGGGCCGCCGCCGAGGTGATCATCGCGCTCAGCGTCGCCCTCACCGGCGCCGCACAGGTGGCGACCCTCTCCTGGCTCGCGATCCCGATCGTCACCCTGGCCTCGCGCTTCTCCAAACGCGGCATCGTCGTCGGGGTGGGGATCGCGCTCTTCCTGCTCGTCGCGGTCGCCTTCGGGATGGACGCCCAGGCGGTGCTCGACAACCCGCCGCTGGTGATCGCCCCGGCGGCGCTGATCATCACCGTGACGATGTTCTCGACCGCGCTGATGCGCTCCGACGTCGAGTTCCGCAGCCGCGCCGTGATCGACCCTCTGACCGGGATGCTGAACCGGGCGGCCCTGGTCACCCGCGTCGAAGAGCTGACCCAGCAATCGGCGGTGACCGGCGACCCGGTCGGGGTCGTCGTCATCGACATCGACAACTTCAAGCTCATCAACGACACCCGCGGGCACGCGAAGGGCGACGAGGTGCTGCAGGACCTCGCCTACCGCCTGCGCAAGGAGCTGCGGACCTTCGACCTCGCCTACCGCCTCGGCGGCGAGGAGTTCCTCCTGCTCCTGCCCGGCGCCCACGCCCGGCAGGCCAAGGAAGTGGCCCAGCAGCTCTGCACCGCGGTCGAGGCCGAGCCCTGCGCCGGGATCAACGTGACGATCAGCTGCGGCGTCAACGCCTCGCCCCCCGGCACCCCCTTCGACTACGACATGACCTTCCTCCCCGCCGACGCAGCGCTGTTCGAGGCCAAGCGGGCCGGCCGCAACCGCGTCGTCGGATGAATGGGACGCGGGTGAACGCGGATTGGGCGGATCCGCGCGGATCAGCAA
>JALZHV010000025.1:0-7926 GCA_030860625.1 Actinomycetota bacterium | reverse complement strand
AGCGGGCCGGCCGCAACCGCGTCAAGGTCGCGGGGGAGCCGGAGGAGCCCGGAGAGGTCCCGGAGCCGGCGCTAAACGGCTGAGGGCGCCTCGGCGGCGCCACTCTCGACCGGGCGGCCTTCCGAGCGCCAGGCGGGGACGCCTTTGGCGACGTGGATCACGTCCTCGAAGCCGGCGCGCTGGAGGATCGAGGCGGCGAGGCCGCTGCGTTTGCCGCCGCGGCAGACCGCCGCGATCGGGCGGTCGCGGGGGATCTCGTCGAGGCGGCCGGCGAGGTCGCCGTAAGGGATGTGGAGGGAGCCGGGGATGTGCTCGCCGGCGAACTCGTCTTTGTTGCGGACGTCGAGGACCAGCGGACCGCTGTCGCCGTCGACCCGCCGCGCCAGCTCCTCGGTCGAGATCAGCTCGATCCGGTGCACCGGCCGTTCCTCGGTGCGCCAGGCGGTCATCCCGCCCTCGAGGTAGCCGCGGACCGGGAGGCCGACGGAGGCGAGCAGCTCGGCGGCGCGGCGCTCGTCGCCGTTGGAGGCGGCGACGACGACGATCGGCGTCCCCTCCGGGGCGACCCGCGAGACCTTGGTCCCGAAGCCGGTGTCGTAGGCGGAGGTGCTGAGGGCGCCCTCGATGTGGGCCTCGTCGAACTGCTCGTTGGTACGGCCGTCGATCACCACCGCGCCTTCCTCGACCAGCTCTTCGACCTCGTGCGGGCTGAGGGGGGAGGGGGTGCCGAAGTCCTCGACCAGCGGGCCCCGGTTGAGGCCGACGATCCGCTCCACGTTCGGCGGTTTGTCGCCGAGCGAGGCAACCTGGTCGGAGACGAACTCCTCTTCATCGGCGATCGCCAGCGCCCGGTTGTGGCGGCGCTCGAAGCCGATCGTCGAGGAGGTCTTGAGGTCGAGCCCGGAGCCGCCGCAGAGCGAGCCGCCGAGGTGCCCGGGCCAGACCTCGACCTCGTCGGGCAGCGCCAGCAGCCGCTCGTGCAGGGAGCGGAACATGTCGGCGGCGCCCTCGCGCGGCTCCACCGCCAGGTCGGGGCGGGCGACGTCGCCGATGAAGAGCGAGTCGCCGGTCAGCACCGCCCAGGGGTCGCCGCTGCGGCCGCCGTCGCTGAGCAGGAAGCAGGTGTGCTCGGGCCGGTGGCCCGGCGTGTGGATCGCCTCGATCCTCACCTCGCCCAGTTCCAGCTTCCAGCCGTCCGCGAACGCCTCGTGCGGGTACTCGGCCTCCGCCAGCTCATGGACGTGGATCGTCGCCCCCGTACTCCGGCACAGCCGCCCATGCCCCGACACGTGATCCGCGTGATTGTGCGTCTCCAGTACATGCCCGATCCGCACCCCGTGCAGCCGTGCCAGCCGCCGATAGGGATCGATGTCCCACTGCGGATCGACCACCGCCGCCACCCCCGCTTCCCGGTCGGCGATCAGATAAGAAGCGCAGCCCAAGTCCTCGTGAATGATCTGGCGAAAGAGCATGTATCGACCCTAGCGCTGAGGCTACCGCCCCAAGCGCCAATCCACGGCTAGAATGGATCCCTGATGCGGCTGTAGCTCAGCTGGCTAGAGCGTCTGCTTGCCATGCAGAAGGTCGAGGGTTCGAATCCCTTCAGCCGCTTTCGATGACGAGGGCCGATCTACATCAACTTGTGGACTGCCTTCCAGATAACGCAGTCGATGGGGCCGCCATCCTCCTCCGTGAGGTGACGGACGGCCGGATCGATCCCGAGCAGGCCTGGTTCTGGACGCGTGAATGGCAGCAGCGCGAGCGCGAAGCCGACAAAGACCTGGCCAGCGGTCGCGTGACGCGATTCGAGAGTGATGAAGAGTTCCTAGCGGCGTTGGACGAGCGCACGAAGCCGCTCGATGCCGACGCGTGAAGTTCTCGCGTCGTTCTGGCGCGATTGGGACCGGCTAAGTCCGAAGCAACAGCGAGAATTCCGCCACGCCGTAGCTCAATTCATCGCCAATCTCAGCGAAGACAAACAGGGCTTCCATCCAAGTCTTCGCGTCAAGCGCGTTCAGGGCCACCCCGGCATCTGGGAGATGAGTTGGGCCTACGACGGCCGCGCCACCTTCCAGTACGGCGATGAAGTCCAGTCCGGCCAGCCACACATCATCTGGCGGCGCGTTGGAACCCATTCGATCTTCCGTCGCCCTTGACGGCTGAATCGCAGTGCAACTCAGCGCGATGCAGATCGCGGCTGGGCCTACTACTAGTAGGAGGCCAGAAGTTCTCCGACCTCTTTCATGTCTTCGACCTCCACAACCCGGGTGCCCGTCGTGACAGCGGACCGCAGAACCCGTCGAATTCGTTCCCGCGCCTCAGGATCGGGATTCGCGATGAGCAAGAAGTCCAAGGGTTGAACATCGATTCGAAGCATTGCCTGGGTGTACACGTCCGTGAGCGGCAAGGAGTAGCCGATCATCAGCAACGCCTTGGTGCTCGTTAGCTGCTCTCGCGCCGCCATCCAAACATCGTGAAATGGAGGATCGTGAAAGCTCTTTTGCCACAGTGGCGGGACGATGCACAAATCGTCCTCTGATCGCGATTCATATGGCGCCGCAAGCAGCTGAAGTCGACCCTGGGTGTCGATACCCCAGTTCATGGAGCCGTGCAGCTTCAGGAGCTTGATCTGCTTGACCGGGAAGCGGCCGATGCCGGAGTGGTCCCGCCACGCATCTAGATACCCCCGTGCATCGAGTCCGTAGCCGGTCTCTGGGTCCCAATTCCGCTTCCCGATGTCTCGCAGCGAATGGTCGATGAGGCAGTCGTAATTAAAAGTCACCACGGTATCCCCGGGTCTAAGAGCGGCAACCAGATGATCGTGCCAGGTGCACCTCTGATTCCCCAGCGTCAGCTCGAAGAGCGGCGGGATTACACGCAAGAAATACCGACGTGCCCACTCGTAGCGACGACGACGTCCCTTCCCTCTAGGGAAATCACCCACGAACTGGTCATGAAGATAGACCTGGGAATAGAACGCCTCCATCGATAGCTCAATGTCGCCGAACTCCTCCTCAATAAATTTCAGAAGCCGCTGGGCATCGTCGTCATGCCCAAGGTCACTGGCTCGTACCTGGAGAAAAAAATCTGCATCCAAAGGTGGCTTCAAGACGGGAGAAGCGGATTCGAAGGAGGCACCCCGAGTTGCCCCTGCGCCGAGAAGCACAACGACCTCGCGGCGCTTCGTGTAGCCAAAGGGGCTGAGGTCCATGCGGCAGATGCTCAACGATCCGGAGGACGGATCAGAGCTGCATCTCAACGACATCGATGGGGCAGCGGTGCTTCGCGGCTAAACCGGCGGGCTTTCGCTGTCGATGCGCCCCCTGCTGCTCTGAACCTCAATCAAGCTGAGTGTCGGTCCATTTGCCGACTTCCTCGACCAGGGCCACGATTGCCTCACGGTCGAGCGGCTCGGTGTCGAGCAGTTGCTCATAGCGCAAAGGCACAGCAAAGATCGTCAACTCGGCGAGGTGTAGACGAGGAAAAGGCAACTCGAGACCATCCGTTTCCAGCGCCCTGCAGAGTTGATCAATGTCGTGAGTTCGTAGCTGCACCAAGCCGCGGCTTGCCATCAGCGCCTTTAACCACTTCTCGACCGCCTGTTGAGCATGAAAGCCGACTATCTCGTCGCTGATCTCGGAGTTGCGTGCGAGCTCGCGCACCGCCGTCGCATCGTCACCCGCCTTGCGCGAGAGAAGCGCTGCGAGCTCGGCCGGCTCACGCCGGGGTGAGGACACGGCCCTCTCGCAGTGCGTCATGCAGCATCGTCCCCTCGAAATGCCCCCATTCATCCACATGAGAGGCGGGGATGACGATCAGGTCAATAGGGACGCCGAGGTCGCCTAGTGCTTGGCGGAGTCGGACGAACTCGGCGCGACGACTCTTCAGCTTAGGCTCGATGACGAGCAAGTCCAGATCGCTGTTGGATCGACCCTCGCCTCGGGCGCGAGAACCGAACAAGATCACTTTGGCGTCAGGAGCGGCTGCCGCGAGACGGCGACCAGCCTCAGCAATTAGAGCCTCGTCAGTCACAATTGACAATCGTAGTCTCGTGCCCGGCTGCCCGTGGCTATTTCAGCCCGGGCGGCTATTGACCGACGGTCGGTAAGTGGTCTAAGTTATTGACCAATGGTCAATAACGGCATTGGAGGTAGACGATGACGACCGAGTACCAGCCTTTCCCCAACGAGGAGGGGCGAACAGCCGGCAGTCTCAACTGGAGATCCCGGCGATGGTGTGGGCGCTGGGGATCCCGAGCGGCAAGCGTATCCTCGAGGTGGGATGTGGACGGGGGATCGCGTTGCCGGTCATCGAGCGGTTGTGCGAGCCCCGACTGCTGGTAGGGCTCGATATCGACCCGGAGCTGCTGGCCGAGGCGGAGGGGAATCTCCGCGAGCACGGGACTGCGGCGCAGCTTTGCGCCGCCGACGTCCGCCGGATGCCGTTCTCCGACGGAGCCTTCGACGTGATCATCGACTTCGGCACGCTGTACCACATCGCCAGACCGCAGGCCGCATCGGCCGAGATTGCTCGGGTCCTCGCTCCGGGCGGGATGTTCGTCCACGAGACGATGGCCTCGCAGCTGCTCTCGCATCCGGTCCGCTCACGGGGCCGGCGTCTGCCGCGGCTGGAGCACGACGGCCTGCGGCGCAAGCGCTGGGCGATGCTCTGGGCCGCTCGCACCAGCGCCTGAGCTTCACCGCCACAGCTCGCGGCGCAGGATCTCGTTGCCGCGCTCGAGCTGGTCGATGGTGGCGCTGGCGACCGAGCGGGCTCGGGTGGCGCGATTGATGCGGGCCTGGATCTCCCGGTGCGATTTGTTGGTGCGGCGGGAGACGTCGCCGACCAGGCGCCTGCGCTCGGCGCGCAGTCGCTCGCGGGCCGCGTAGGCCGACTCCCGCTGGGGTTCGGAGTCCTCTGAGGCGGCTTTGGGCTTGGCGGGGGCGGCGGCCTTCTTCGCCCGCGGCTCGGGGTCTTCGGTCGGGAAGAGCTGAAGCGCGGTCTCGCTCATGATCGCCTCGTCGAGCTCAGCGTCGCCCGAGCTGAGGGCGGCAAAGCCTTCGCCCGGCTCGCGCCGCTCCGGGGCGGGGTCGTCCAGCTCTTCGTTCTCTTCCTCCTCGATCGGCGCGAGGTCAAGCGCGTGACGACGCTCGAGCTCGATCTCGCGAGCGAGCGCTTTCAGCCGTGAGTCGGCCGGCATCAGCAGGTAGCTCATCTGGCGACGCGGCCCCGGGGTGGCACGGATGAAGCGGCCGACCACCTGGCGGAAGAAGAGCTCGGTCCGGGCTGCCGTCGCGTAGACGCCGACCCGCAGGCGGGGGATGTCGACGCCCTCGGAGACCATCAGGACCGAGACCAGCCAGCGCTGGTCCGAGGAGGCGAACTCGGCGATGCGGCGGCTGGCGTCGGGCTCGTCGCTCATCACCAGCTCGGGCCGCTCCCCTGAGATCGACCCCAGCCGCGCCGCGATCTCCCGCGCGTGCTCCTGGTTGGAGGCGATGACCAGGCCACCCGCGTCGGGGTGCCCGTCGGCGCGCACCTCGCTCAGCCTGGCGTCGCCGTCGCGCAGCACCTCGCCCATCCACTCGCCCTCCGGGCTGAGCGCCGTCCGCAGGCGCCGGGCCGCCTCCGCCGCCGGCAAGACGAGGTCGAAGTCGGCACTGCGCAGCCGGCCGTCCGAGACCCATTCCATCTCGCCGTCGTACGGCAGGAAGGTGATCGGGCGACAGACCCGGTCTCTCAGCGCCTGCGGATAGCCGTAGGTGTAGTCGGCGCGGCTGAGCCCGTCGTCGTCATAGGTGACCCAGGGGATGGCCGAGTTGTCGGAGCGGAAGGGGGTGCCCGAGAGCAGCAGCCGGAAGCGGGCGCCGTCGAAGGCCCGGCGGGTCTGCAGGCCCCAGGCCGCCTGGTCGCCCATGTGGTGCGGCTCGTCGGCGATCAGCAGGGTCGGCCGGCGGCCGGCGGCCTGCCGGTGCGTCTCCGGCCCGGCCGCGATCGTCTGGTAGGTGACGGCGACCCCGTGGAAGTCGTCCGACTCCGGCCCGTCCGAGTTCGGCCGATTCGGCTCGAGGTCGATGCCGTAGCGGGCCGCGTCGGCCGCCCACTGGCGGCAGATATGGGTGGTCGGGCCGGCCACGACGACCCGCGAGACGAACCCGGCGCTCAGCATCCGGTGGGCGATGTGGAGGCCGAAGGTGGTCTTCCCGGCCGCCGGCGTGGCCGAGGCGAGGAAGCTGGTGCCCGAGTGCGCCCGCACGGCCGCGGTCGCCTCCTCCTGCCACGCGCGGAGGCGGCGGGCATCGGGCCAATCCGGAAGCGATCGGGCTCGGGAGCGGCCGCCGGCTAGGTGCTGAGAGGCGTCGTACAAGGGCGGGCCACAATAGGGTCGCGCGCGGTCGGAGGAGGGCCGGTCTTCACGCAGAGTTGTCCGCCCGCATTGGGAAGCTGCAGCGATGACTTCTACTAACCCTCGGAAGCCCTGGAAAGCGGGGATGCCTCTGGGGTAGTCACCGTCAAAATGGTCCACGAGGGGCGGCGGGGACTAACCCCAGCCTTACTGGCAAATCGGGGCCTGGATCGTTCATCCTCCAGGAACCTAGATATCGCGCTTCGCACTCCTGGTTCCGCAGAGTGGGTTTTGCCAGGAAAAGGGGGAGCCATGGCGTGGATCGGAAAGTTTGACCGACTGCCTTCCTGGGGAGGAAGGGGCAACTTCATCAACCGACTGGAGGAGCGCAGATGGACATCGTCACGATCCTGATCATCGTCATTCTCGTACTGCTTGCGATTTACCTGTTCCAGCGCGTCTTCTAGGACGGGCTGAGGTGGCGGTCGATCGCGGCGGCGACGACCTGGGCTGAGTCGCCGGCCACCATTCCCACGTGCGGACCTGGGACCCGCTCGATCTCGATCTGGCCGGCGGTGACGCGGCGCCAGACGGGGAGGGGGTCGGCGAAGAGGTGGAAGCGGCGGACGGTGGGGAGGAAGTAGGTCATCGAGCCGCGGTAGGGGCGGGGGCGGTAGGCGGCCGCGGCTTCGAGAGAGAGGGCGGCGAAGCGCTGGTGGGTCGCGGAGGCGCCCTCGGTCCAGTCCTCCTGCTGGATGACCGAGCGGATCGCGCTGCGGGGGTCGCGGAGGACGGCGCGGGCGTAGTGGAAGGGGAGGGCGAGGCGGTGGCCCCAGCGGCGCGCCGGTGAGTGCGCCTCGGTGCTGAGCTCGGCGTCGATCAGGCCCAGCCAGTCGATCTCCTGCCCTTGCTCGGTCAAAAGCCGCGCGATCTCGAAGGCCAGCAGGCCGCCGTAGGAGTGGCCGGCGACGCGGTAGGGGCCCTCGGGCTGGAAGCCGCGGATCACCTCGACGTAGGTCCGCGCCATCTCCTCGACGCTCGTCTGCGGCTCTTCGCCGGGGTTGAGGCCGCGGGCGCGGATGCCGTAGACCGGCACGTCGCTCTTCATCGCGGTGGCGATCTGCCGCATCCCCAGCACGTCGCCCCAGATCGAGTGGACGAGGAAGAGCGGCGGGCCTTCCTCGCCGGCGCGCATCTGGACCAGCGTCTGGAAGTGCTTGGCCGGGTCGTCGACCACCGCCGCCAGCTCGGCGACCGTAGGCGACTCGATCAGGACCGAGAGCGGCAGGTCGACGCCGAGCCGGTCTCGGATCTGGGTGAAGACGCGCAGCGCCTGCAGCGAGGTGCCGCCGAGGGCGAAGAAGTCGTCGCCGTCGCCGATTCCCTGCACGCCCAGCACCGCTTCCCAGATCGCCCGCACCTTGTCGGCGGTCGGGGCGTCGGGAGCCAGCGAGTCGAGACTGCGCCCGGCCGCCGCTTCGGCCGCCAGCACCGCACCGCGGATCTGTTTAAGAGCCTCCGGGTTCGCCAGCGCCCGCTCGTTCGCCGCCGCCCGCCCCTCGACCGCGTCGCGCCCGGCC